>NZ_JBHFNQ010000146.1:0-79684 GCF_041929345.1 Floridaenema aerugineum BLCC-F46 | reverse complement strand
ATTAAATGGGTTAACGATATGCTGGTAATGACGTTTGTGTGACAAACACTATTTCACTGAGGAGCCGTATGATGCGAAAAGTATCAAGTACGGTTTTGGAGAGCAACGGCTCTCGTGAGAGAGTCGTTGACTTTAATCATTCTGATTAAGGCACTACAAATACTTGGTTACATCTCAAATACGGTAGGGCATACCGAAATTAACGCTTCTGGAGAGACAATCCTCTACTTAAACCTGGAAACAGTACTTAAGCAAGATCGCTCGTTGAAGGAAGAATCTCCCATCACAGCGCCAGCTTGACGGTGAGAGTGTCAAGAATTACTATCAGATATATTAAGTTTAGAAAAATTTTGCATTGAAAAATGACACCACCTTCGCCGTCAGCATTTTTGCTAGTGGACGGCTACAATATCATAGGATCTTGGCAAAAGTTGCTTACTTTGCGCGATCGCAAAGGATTAGAGGCCGCCCGTGAAGAGTTAATTGAACTCCTAATTAACTACACAGCCTATGAAGGCTATCACACTCAGATCGTATTTGATGCCCATTATCGCGCAACACCAGGGAATGCAGAAGCAATTACCGAAAATTTATCTGTTCATTTCACAGATTTTGGGCAAACAGCAGACACATATATCGAAAAAGCTTGTGCTACCCTGCGCCATGAGTTGCAGAAATTTCAACGAAGGTTGATTGTAGCAACGTCAGACAGAGCACAGCAACTAACTATTATCGGTTACGGCGCAGAATGGATGTCCGCACACAAGCTAGTGCAAGAAGTAGAATTTACTAATCATCGGGTGCGTCGGAAACAGAAATCTAAAAATCGATCGCCTAGCCGTTTCCTGTTCAGTTCCCTAGATCCAGAAGCTCAAAAGCGCCTCGCCCAAATGCGTTACGGGCTAAAGTAAGCAACGATTTTTAGAAATTTAGAAAAAGTGCTTGACAACCCCTGTCGATTCGGCTATTATTATTAATCGTGGCTCGAAAGAGCAAAACAAGCAAACATTCCTCGGTAGCTCAGTGGTAGAGCGGTCGGCTGTAAGGAGCAGATGTAAGTATAGCAAATTTACTTGCATTTCCTAGCAGCGCTATCCGGCGACGGATAGTGGAAAATCGGGTGAATTCAAGGAAACCGCAGCACTTCGGGTGGCGGCAACCCTGATCCAAGTCTGGCGAAAGGCAGTGATTTTCACAGGTAGCCAGAAAGGAGCAGAGACTACGGATGAGGAGCCTAACCAATAAGTCCGAAAGCGCCCGACATCCCAAGCGGATGATGAGATAGTCCACCCCCAACGGAAACGTAGGGATAAGTGTAACCGATTGGTCGTAGGTTCGAATCCTACCCGGGGAGTTTTCCAAAGGATGAAGTATGAAAGATCGAGTTTCTGGCTTTAAACTTTCAACTTCTGACTTTGCTAAGTTTTGGTTAATAGAACCAGATGTAACTTTTTTAAATCATGGTTCTTTTGGCGCTTGTCCAATACCTGTGTTAGAAGCGCAACAGCGGTTTCGCCAACAGTTAGAACGGCAACCGTTAAAATTTTATCGCGAGTTTGAAGCGTTATTAGATGCAGCCAAAAATCAGTTAGGTGAGTTTGTGGGTGCAGATGCTTCAGATTTGGTGTTTGTTCCGAATGCGACGACTGGGATAAATGCAGTTTTACGTTCTTTGTCTTTTCGTCCGGGAGATGAGTTACTGACGACTAGCCAAGAATATAATGCTTGTCGGAATGTTTTGAACTTTGTCGCCGAAAAGACGGGGGCGAAGGTAGTAGTTGCAGAAGTTCCTTTTCCCATTGATGCGCCAGAACAGGTAGTTGAGGCGGTGATGGAATGTGTTTCACCGCAAACAAGGCTGGCACTTTTAGATCATATTACGAGTCAGACGGGTTTAATTTTTCCGATTCAGCAGTTAGTTAAAGAGTTAAAAGACAGGGGAATTGATACTTTGGTGGATGGTGCTCATGCGCCGGGAATGGTATCTTTAAATTTGCGGGAAATAGGGGCAACTTATTATACGGGGAATTGTCATAAGTGGTTGTGTGCGCCTAAAGGTGCGGCTTTTTTGTATGTGAGGCGAGATCGACAGTTTTTAATTCGTCCGATGACTATTAGTCACGGGGCTAATTCTCCTCGTGTTGATAAGTCACGATTTCAGTTAGAGTTTGATTGGATGGGAACAGATGACCCAAGTGCTTTTTTGTGTGTACCTGAAGCGATTAAGTTTATGGGTTCTTTGTTACCAGGAGGATGGTCGGAATTAAGGGCGAGAAATCGATCGCTTGTGTTACAAGCTAGAGAGTTACTGTGTGAAGTTTTAGGTGTTGCGCCATCTTGTCCAGAGGAGATGATTGGGGCGTTGGCGGTGGTGTGTTTACCGGATGATGTTAGTGAGTTTGAGAAGACGAGAACTATACCTCCGATTCAGGATATGTTATGGGAAAGGTTTAAAATTGAGGTACCTGTGATTTATTGGCCTGGGTATCCTAAACAGTTATTAAGAGTTTCGGCGCAGATTTATAACCAAACTGAAGATTATGAATTTTTAGCAGAAGTGCTGACAAAATTATTGAAGTAGTGTAATGCTAGTTGGTTGGTAACTTTCTGTTCTTGTACTGCTGCGATCTTCCACATTAGAGATAATATGACTTTAGGATCGCCTTCTAATCCATTTTATGCCGGATCGATGATTTCCGATCCGAAGTTTTTTGTCGGACGTAAAGCGGAACTGGATGCAATTACGACGAGGATGACTGGTTCGCCGCCTGTTAGTGTTAATGTGGTGGGAAAAGGTCGAATTGGTAGATCTTCGCTGTTGTATCACTTTTTTCAGACTTACGAACAAAGGGTTCAAAATCCGCAACGCTATGTAGTGGCTTATTTTAATTTGTCGAGTCCGCTGTTTCATCAGGAAGAGGGGTTTTATTTGACGATCGCTAGAGAGTTGTATAATTTGCCGAAGGTGCGATCGCAAAAAGTTTTAACTAAACCTTTCCATGTAAAAAACTTTGAACGCCACACTTTTTCGGTGGTGTTGGGAGAGTGGAAAAGACAGGGAGTTTTACCTGTGCTTTGCTTAGATGAATTTGAAGCTTTGTTCCATCATCCGAAAGAATTTAATGATGCTTTTTTTGATAATTTGTCTTTTTTGCTGAATAGCAATATTTTAATGTTGGCGATCGCTTCCCACAGACAATTAAAATATTACCAACATCGCTACAAGTTAACTTCTAACTTTTTCAATTTGGGTGATGTAATTAAGTTGGGAGACTTAACTGAAGAAGAAGCTAAGGAGTTGGTAAGTTTACCTGTAACTTTGGGTGGTGAAGCTGCTTTAACTTGGGAAGAACAACGCCTTGCTAGACAATGGGGTGGTAATCATCCTTTGTTGTTGCAATTAGCAGCTAGTTTATTGTGGGAAGCACATCAGCAAAATTTAGATTTCGGGTGGGCTAAAGAACAGTTTATCCAAAAATCTCGTGGGATACCGAGAAATGGATTTAACTGGAAGTTTTGGCCTTTTGGGAGCTAATTAGGGTTTAATCTGGGAAATTTGCCCAATCTTCCCAACGTGCTTGGTCAATCTCTTGACTGGAAAGCCTTTGTCCTTCGGAAGGGGGTGTCCAAGCGGGTGGCTGTGATTGGTTCCAAGCGGGTGGTTGCGGGGCGTTAGATTGATTATTTCCGACTTCGCGTTCAATGCTTGTCGCCATTTGCTGAATTAAACGCACCTTGTCTAGGGTGGAAAGCTGCAATGCTTGGTTTAAAACGTCCTGAAAGTTCATGTGCGATCCCGGATAACTTGGCCTGCATTGTAACATTTTTGCAACAATTGGGGACTAGGGATTGGGGATTGGGGACTGGGGATTGGGAAAGATAAGATTTAATTAGGTGTGTTAGAGGTAGCAGTAGTTTGGCAATGAAAACGTTAGCTAAATGGTCTGTAAATGATTATCACCGGATGATTGAGGCGGGGATTTTGTGCGATCGATCTGGAGAATTACTAGCAGGTTAAATTGTTAAAATGAGTCCAGAAACTCCGCTTTATTATATAGTTTAAGCCCGTCTATATATGTAAAGAATTTAGAAATCTTTAGCGCAATGGTAGGAATCTGACTTGTCCTTCCCATTCTCCTTCTAAACTACACTCAGCTATTAGCAAAAGTTCTTCGATCGCTAAACCAACAGAAACACGACGGCTGACTTCAAATACTCCAGGCATTGACAAACCTGCTTCTATTCGCTCATAAGCGAAGTTTGTCATTGTTGTTACATCGTGAGTTAATACTACGCGCCCTTTTTGTGCTGCCCATTCTAATACACTTGGATCGTCTGCTTCCGATAAGCCTACATCTTGAACGCGGACAATATCAATTTCTGGATTTTGGCGCAGAATACCTCGAATAATCTGATTATTAAAGTTTTCATCAGCTAAAAATCGCAGCATAAAAGATTACCTTTGTTGGTTGCGTCTTGCTAATAAGCGATCGCGCACTCCAACTGGATTAAATCGTTTTTCAGCTTCTTGTCGAACTTCGGCTGCATGATGTTGGCGTTCTAGTAGATAGGCATCAATTTCAGCTTGATGGCGTAGGTAATAGGCGATCGCAGAATAAATGTCGGCAAGTTGAAGTGATGGGTACTGCTCTCTGATTTCTTCAGCTATAGCGCCCTCCAGAAAAGCTGTGACAACTGTATCCAAAGTGACGCGGGTTTTGCTGATGCGAATCACGCCATCTGGATCGGTTGTCAGAGGAAGAGGTTCGGAGGTAGGAACGAGTACCATTTGGAAATCAAAATAGTAGTGAGATTTTTCTTTAGTATAAGCTAGAGTCTAAATGAGGTGGATGATGAGTAAATTTGTGGAACCAATTACTCTAGAAATATCGCCTGTTTCTCTAGGAGAAGGCGAACAAGCAATTCGGCAAGAAATTGCTTTACAACTATATGCCCAAAATATTTTTACTTTTGGGCAAGCACGTCGTTTGGCTAATTTATCTGTATGGGAATTTCAGCAAGTTTTGGGGCAAAAAAATATCGATCGCCATTACAATGAAACAGACTTAGCTGAAGATATCTGCTACTCAAAATCTTGATAAACTGTTGATTGAATTATAGGTAAAACAAATGGAATGGCGAGAATATATCCATTCTGATCCAAAAATTCTAGTTGGTAAACCAGTTGTTAAAGGCACTAGGCTATCAGTTGAGTTTCTGCTTGGGTTATTTGCCGTTGGATGGACAGAACAACAAGTTTTGGAGAATTATCCTTCTTTAACTGCTGAAGCATTGAGAGCAGTATTTGCTTTTGCTATGGTGAATTAATTCATCGATTAGGAATGCGATCGCCAATCGGTATTGTTTATTTTCGTTATCAACCTTTAACACCAGAAGAACCTGGGGAAAATTTACTTAGTTTATTAAGTTTAGAAGGTTTGT
This sequence comes from Floridaenema aerugineum BLCC-F46, assembly GCF_041929345.1. NCBI lineage: Bacteria > Bacillati > Cyanobacteriota > Cyanophyceae > Aerosakkonematales > Aerosakkonemataceae > Floridanema > Floridanema aerugineum. Next base: position 74,242 of record NZ_JBHFNQ010000146.1, on the reverse strand, counting down.
CTTTGCCAGGGAGATTTACTGTTGTTGAGCGATCGCAAATTCGTCAGCGTCCATTACCGTAAAACAGAGATCTTGCACCTGCGCTGTTAGCCCGCCCGGAAATCAATTTCCGGGCTAATAGCTCAAGTCCATTAAAATGGACTGAAAGGATAAGAATTTTAAGTATTTAGTCCTCTTTAGAGGAGTTTAGCTATTAGCCTGGGACTTGAGTCCCAGGCGGATTGTGGGACTGGTGCAAGATTTAAGTAAAAGGGAGTTGGGAGAGTGCGATCGCTATCTTTTTTTGTTAAATGGAACCAAGATATTAGCGGAATTCAAATAAATGCTTAGATCTTGTATTTTGCTCTCATTTCCTCAATCCAAAAAACATTTAATCGCAGATGCAATATCACTAACTACATCCTTATAACTGAGATATTTCAGTTCGTTCTCTAAAGCGTTTAAGTGTTCCTTTTTAGATTTTAACTCAGAGTTTTTACGTTTATATCTGTCTCTAAGTGTCTTGATAGCCCCTGCTTTGCCATCAAGCTCCCTTCCCATAGCATCAAGTTGCACTTGGAGCATCAGGATCTCATCTTCTATTATCTTTTCTGAATTTAGAAGCAGTTCTGTATATAAGTTTGCTGGCAAGTACAAAAAAAGAATGCTTCTCAACTCGTTTTTTATCTTTTCAACTTCGACTTCAACTGGAATCATCTCAGTCTTAACATGAGAAATTTCCCTACTAATTTCGGCTTTTCTCTTGCTGGCAGATGCAGGGTTGGTGATGTTTATATCACCAACAGCGTTATACTGCTCGCTGACATTCTGACGATTTTGCTCGTAGTGAGTCATTGTGCTAAATCCTGCTAGTTTTGCCAAAAATTAAAACAACATACCTACTGCCTTAGCTGCTTCAGATAAACCTGTTACAAGACCTGCTGCTGATGCTATTCCAGCAAGCAATTTCTTCGCTTGCTCAAGATAATCTTGTATTGTTTTCTTGTCTGGATTAGGTTTTTGTGCTTGAACAGTAGCCTTTTTGAGGTTAGATTCAACATCGATAGCTATCTCTTCATCTAAAGCACCAGATTCAACAGCTTTTCTAACTTCCTCCTGAATCTTTTGAATCTCACTAATAACATCAACTTTGCTTTGGACACTACCAAAGTTGATATTGCCAGCAGCATTATATTGATAGTCAACCCGTTGACCACTCTGATCGAATATAGGCATAATTGCTTATCCTTGTACGGAAAATTTAACTACTTGACTTATTACGAAATTCGATAGGCATAACTTTGCTTATTTGGTATCTTGGTAGAATAAAAATATCAGAACGGTAACGGCTTTGTTGTTGCTTATCGTATTCTTGAGATGCACCAAATAACAATCCAATCAAAGTAATCACTCCAACTACAAAAGCTGCTGTTCTTATAACTCGTTCTTGTGCTTGTTGTTCGCTAAAGTTAGAAGATGAAAGAACTATGGCGCATATAGGTATAGCTGCTAACACACCAGCAATGAATCCTGCAATCATCCATAGAATCCCTGACCAGAGAATTCCGAAGGCATTTAAAGAACCAAGAATTAAAGGACTAGATATTAAGTTAAGACAGAAAATAGTACCAAAGGTCATAGGGATCGCACATTTGCTATAAAGGGTTTATCCGCATCTCTTTGCCATTGGGCAAGAGCATCCCTTACAATATTTTTTAGCTGCGTTTCTGAGAAGCTAATATTCTGCACTGGGTTTTCCCCTGTAAGGCTGAACTATATGCTAGACCGCTCTCAGCCAAACTGAAAAGACGGAAAAAGGTGGAAAAAGGCGGATCTTTCTTAAAGTTTTCTAAAGTTTGAAAGCCTGGGTGGAAAAAGGCGGATCGGGGCGGATTAAGTTGGTTATAATAACTCCAGTCTTTTCACATCCCTAATCATGGATAGTCGTGAGGTATTGCAATTTGTAGATGAAGTAGTTTATTCCAAAACAGGGAAGCATCTAAATGATTTGCAACGGGGAATTATTGAGGGAACACTGAAGCGGCAAAAGTATTCTGATATTGCAAAAGATTATAATTGTACGACTGGTCATACTAAGGAAGTAGGTTACGAACTTTGGCGGATTTTATCTGAAATTTTTGGCGAACCTGTTGATAAAAAGCATCTTCAATCTGTTTTAGAACGGCAATCAAATCTGAATATATTTTTAGGTAATAAAAGTAATAATATAATTAATTGCATAAATTTTGGTTCTGAACAACCCAATTCTATCCCTGATAAAAGTCAGTCTGTAACTTCTGACTTTCAGCAGAACAATAATAATCAAATTAAGCGGGAAAAAATTAATAAATTACGGTATTTTGGTTTAACTGATGAACAAATAGCAGAGGTGCTAGAGCTACCCTTGGAGGCGATTAAGTGGGTAGAAATGAAGGAATAATTTGCTTGAGCAAGTCTGTTACATTCCGTCCAAAGCAGATATGATTCTTCTAGCTAAAGTCAGTGCCTCCTCTGCTTTTTGAACCAAATTTGAGAAAACATCTTCGTAATCTGCTCGATTTCGGTAGACTCGCAAACGCTCTAACCTTTTACCTAGTTTTTGACGCAATCTGTCAGGACTATTTTTAAACTGAGTAATTACATATTGGTGTGCATTTTGCTGAGGAATTACCAAGTTATCTTTATGCCGTAAAAAATTTCGTGCTTTGATGAAAGCGGCATAGTAAGATCGACTAATAGCCGATCGCAATTTTGCTTCATCGCTTGTTTCTTGCGCCAGTTCTTGTGCCAGATTAAGATAGTTTGACCAATCAAAACTCATTGGTTAATTAAACCCAATAAACATTTTTCCTTGCGACTGAGGTTCTGCATCAATCCACCAATCATCATCGATACTTTCTAGTTTATCGATCGCTTCTTCTGCATTAAGTTCTTCAGGTCTATCAATATAAATTGCCAGTTGCGGAAAGTCGATTTCTGGATCGGTGATGTATTGAAGAAATAACGGTGAATCGGGAAAATGCTGGCGAATATGAGGGTGTGCTTCTAGTAACAAGGGTATTAGGAAAGGGTGTTTTTCCAGAAAGTCTAAAACTTCGGTTTTTTGGCGGAAGTTATATAACTTTTCTAAGGATTCAATATCGAGGTTAGCCAGACTTTTATGTAGTAACATCTGGGCTAGGGTAGTGCGATCGATCTGACGGCGTTTTGCTTCTTGGGTTAAGCGATCGCTATCTTCTGCTGGTAGCTGAATATTCAGAATATTTGATTCGCTCATCTTTTTATCTGCTTTTTTCCTGCACTACTATCGCATCTTTTTGCACAGTTACTTGTCTCTATCACTCCTCAAAAGGTTCTTGAAAAAGTGCTGACAAATCGCAGTAGCCACTGATTACCCTTAAAATCTCAATTCCCCCTTCAATTGGACGATAGAAAATTAGGTAATCATCAACTGGAAAACTCCGCAACTCCTCAAGAAGTTCATCACGCCTACGTCCCATATTGGGAAAACTTGCTAAAGTCTGACATTTTTGATTAACTTTTTTCAGAAACCGTTCTGCTACATCAAAACCACTATTGTCAGCAATCAAATCGATAATGGTTTCAATATCTCGACTAGCGGTTGCAGTAAAACGACAAATATTACTCATAAACCAGAATCAACACGACGTTGTTGTAGTTTCTGTTGCAGTTGCGAGAAAACCGTTTCCCCATCCACAACTTCACCCCGTTCTGAGGCTTCAACGCCGAGCATAATTTCCTTTTTCAATTCCTCAAACCGTCCTTTATAAATGCGTTCTCGTTCTTCTAATAGCCTAATACCTGCTACGATCACTTCTTGAGCAGAAGAATACTTACCACTTTCTACTTGACTGGCAATAAACTTCTCAATTTCTGAACTTAACGATATATTCATTTAGGACTCCGCGTGTTTAACGATCGCAAACAAATCGAAACTAATTTCTGCAAAAAAATGGGTTTAACTCTTAACTTGCTCAAGCCAGCTATTTAAATCTGTTTCCCTCTGAAAATCGAGGATTGCTTCTCCCAAATCTTCCAGTTGATTAACGGATAAACGGCGTATTTTTTCTTCGATATTGGGTGCGATCGATCCAAATCGACGATTCAACAATCGCAACACAAAGGAAACAGCTTCTCGCTGAATTCCTTGCTCAATTCCTTGCTCAATTCCTTGTTGGTTCGCATCTTGAATTCTTTCTAGATACAATGGTGATAATTGCATAATTAACTCCCGATCTTCTGAATCTAAGTCTTGACGAGCTTCTAAAATGGCAAACAAATTCGATAAAAGTTCGAGTACGCTATCTTTAAATGGGGTTGTATTTGGTAGAGAGTTGAATTGAGCGATCGCACTTTTTTGGACATTCCCTTTTCCCAACAGTCGCAGCCAGAGAGTTTCCGGGGTGTTAGGGAGTTGGTGAATAACTACGATCGTAGTTCGGAACGCTGGCGGGAGAAAATAAACCCCCTCACCAAAGTTTTCCAATTCTAAATTAGCACCAAAACTGTCCAAAATGGGTTTGGAAAGGGTGGGCGTTAAAATCCAAAGCCGGGGGCGATCGCCTGACACAAGCTGTTTCTCTTCTCGGTTAGAAACTCGGTTTGACTCGGCATTGAAATCGAAAAGTTTGCCGATGCAACTGCAAATATTATCACTACTAACCGGGTTCCGAAACGGTTCAATTATAGCAGTAGTTGCCGCTATTTTTCCTAAAAGTCCTAATGTTTTAATTATGTTTTCATTCTGATTTTGAGGTACAAATAAAACATCAATTTCTCGAACTTCCGCAGTTACATCTCGACTCATTTTTACTGATCCTAACGGTGTGAGAAGTTCTTCTAAGTATTGTTTAGCAAATTGATCGTAGACGAATCTGGTCATTGCAGGAAGCTATTAAAGAAGATGCTATTGCTTGTTTAGTTGGGTCACGGGGATCGTTGACGTATATTAAGATATTGGTGTCAACGGCGTTCATGCAGCATCTCCCGTTTAAAATGAGGAGCATCAAATGGAATCGGATTTTGCTGCATCCGCTCAATCAGTTGTTGGAGAAATTGTCGCTTAGTGTCAGGATCGGAAATTGGCGGTGATACAATCAGAGGCGATCGAATTAATAGTTCAACCTCAGCACCTTCGGGTAAGTTACAGGCTGTTTGCAACACAAACGCACCGTTACGATAAACAGCTTTAACAGCGTAGGACATAGAAAAGTTCTTAAATTAGGATTGTATCTTTAAGCATAACCGAATTGCTTTTTCGTTACATCCTTGTCCAAATCAGATATGATAATCGGTTTAACCATTAACTTTCTCAAGCCAGCTGCGAATTGATTTGTAGTTCTAAGTAGGTGCAAATAAAGAAAGTGAAAATATTTATTTAAAGATAGGGCGGGCAAGATGCCCACCCCACAAAAATTTCAGCTTTCTTGTGGGGTAGGCATCCTGCCTGCCTTTTACTTACTCTTCAATTTTACTATGCTCAACTTCTGCTATTTTCAAAGGTATTTTTACTTCCTGTGGTGGTGGTGTTACTGCTTCTAAAGAAGTACCAACTAAGCAAACTCCCACTAAACTAACTGCGTGCAAATTGGCATCTTCTAACTCAGCACAAAGTAAATTTGCTCCGGTTAAATTCGCCCCAGTTAAATTCGCACCTCGTAAGTCTGCTTCTTCCAAATTGGCATTACTTAAATTTGCTCCTTGTAAGTCTGCTTGACTCAAATTTGCGCCATGTAAATTAGCACCACTAAGATTAGCACCTCGCAAGTCTGCGGCGCGTAAATCTACTCCTTGTAAATTCACACTCATCAAATTTGCACCGCTTAAAAAAGCACCTGCAAAAGATGCTTGAGTTAATTTTGCGCCCATTAAATTTGCGCCTCTGAGGTTACTTCCCCGCAAGTCAGCGCCAGTTAAATCTGCTTGCATTAAGTTAGCACCTAACAAAGTTGCTCTGACATCTGCTGCGATTAATTGAGCGCTTAATAAGTTTGCACCTTCTAATTTCGCGCTTTCTAATTTAGCACCACTTAAGTTAGCGCCAACTAAGTTAGCACCAGCGAGATTAACTCCTCTTAAATTGCTACCAGAAAGGTCTTCTTCTTCTAAATCTGCCCCTGGCAATTGTTTAACTTTTCCGGCGCGAATAGCTGCAATATCCATGAATTTAATTAACTGTTAGTTTGTAAAATAGTTTGGAATTCATCGGCAATTTCTGGATCGAGTAACCACATTCCAGTTGTTACTTTGGGTGGGATAACTTGCAAGTCTAATCCCTGCTGTAAACCCATGATTAATAAACCTAAAGTTTCGACTAGTTTCGGGTCCCAACGTTCATTAGCTTGAGCTTGAAATTCTCCTAAAGCTTTAGTTAAAGCTTCTGATTTACTCAGGTTTTCTGTTTCTTTTAGGAGTTGATTTACTCGTTGTTCAAAGTTGGTGATTAATCCCAATATTCTCGATTCTAATGGTATGGTATCGTAGGCGAAACCGCCGGGATAACCTTTGCCGTTCCACCATTCGGTTTGATGGGTTAAAATGTGTGCGATCGCCTGCAATCGCGGCATCGCTCTTAAAGCCTGTACACTAGGTTCTAAATGACAACAAGGTGCTTCATCTAAACCTGTAACTGTTGTTACTCCCAAAGGTACTAAACCATGCAATAATCCAGCTAATCTTAACCGTTTAATTTGCCATGCTGGGAGATCCAAAAGTTGCCCCATGACTTCGGCTAAAGCGGCTATTTCCGCTGTCGCCATTGGGTTTCCAGTATTAGCTAATTCCATTAATTGCGCCATTCTCACAAAGGCTTGCAATTCATTGGAAACTAAGTTTATATCTAATTCTTCATGATGAGTAGCTTGTAATTGTTCGGCGGTTAAATCTTGTTGACTATGTTGTAAGTAATCAACAACGCGAGAAACTATTTCTCCTAAATTATCTTGTTCGGCGTTAGCAGCTTGAGCGGTGATTTCTTGGACTTGGGCGGTTAATTTTTGCTCTAATTCTGGGTTGGAATTGGCGATGTGTGCGATCGCCAATTCCACTGTTTCTAATACTAACCCAGGTTCAAATGTCCAAAACCCGTAAAATTTTCGTTCTCGATCTTCCTCTGGTACTCCTTTTGCGCCATAATCTTGCGGGGTTAATTCTTGACAAAGTACCATCGCTGTGTAGCTGGGCGATAGGATGATTAAATGCCATTCTTGGGCTACTGGATCGATCGCTTCCAAACTCACCAATGCTACATTCGACATCTGGCTAGTCGGATGTTCGGCAAAACCAGAGTCAGGCGATGCCATAATTACAATTTGGCACGATTTTTTGGCAATCTCACCATATCTGTCTGCTTCTTGAAGATACCATTTTCCCCTTTGAAAGGCGGTAATCATGAGGGGGGAGGTGTTCGAGGTTAAGATGCTATCTTCTAGGGCGTGGCAGAGGGCAACCAGCGTGTTTTTGTAGTAGACTCCAAACCGCAACGGTCTGGGGCTGGATTTGTGGGCATCGGCTAGTTTTTGCAGAATTGAGCCTTGTAGCATGGTTTTTTTTTATTAAACCGCAAAGAACGCAAAGAGCGCGAAGAAGAAGAGAAGGTTTTGAAAGAGAGTTTTTGGAGGTAGGGTGGGTTGATGCCCACCTTACTCGATTTTATTAGACTTTGAGTAGTTGTTTTTCGGTACGTTCAATTGGCGAGGTTAGTGCTTGTTCTAAGTCGGCGCAACCGAGTCTTTGTTCTAAAATTCGCATGACTTCGCGCCCAAAGTCATCGGGGTTTTGTCGCCATGCTTGCAAGCAAACTTCGCCAAAGAATGAACCGAGAGGTTCGGGGTTCCACAGGAGTTTTTTTGCTGTCCAAGGCATTAAACTCATGGGATCGTATCCTGGTTTGAGGATATCATTTTTGAAGGCATATTCTTCTAAATGGGTGTGGGGTTGTAACCCAATGAAAAATATGGCTGGTTCAACTTTATCTTCCCCAAAAATTCGCTCTAGTTCCCGATGGTAAGCTATGGTTTGGCTTATCGTTTCTGGGGTTTCGTCAATGACGTTAAAGGAATAGTTTACTGAAACTAGGTCGTTAAATCCAGCGGCTTTTAAGTCTCGGCAGTTTTGTAAGACTGTGCGAAGATTATAGCCCATTCGCATTTTTCGCACTAGTTCTTGGGAACCACTGGTAATTCCGATCTCAAAATAGTTCATTCCGGTTTTTACCATCAAGTCACACAATTCGGGTGTCAAATTGTCGGCTCTGATGTATGCTGCCCAATGAATATCTTTCATGCCAGAATCGACGATTTTTTGTAATAATTCAATGGCATCGTCGATGAATTTGCGGGCGGGGATAAATTGAGCATCGGTAAACCAGAAATTGCGAATTCCTCGATCGTACAATTGTCGCATTTCCTCGACAACTTCATCCGCTGGGTTAATGCGGACTTGTTTACCTTCAATTACTGTGTAAACGCAGTAGCAACAATTGTGCGGACAACCTCGCTTAGTTTGTACGCCAATGTAAAAGTCTCTATCTTGAAGATAATATTGGAACTCAGGCCAAATTTTTTCGATGTAATCGTAATTGCAAGCGGTTTTTTCAATGTTAGCGGGTGCTTCGTGAATTAGTCTTTCTCGCGGCGCACTTTCTCCCACAACGTAACACTTTTCCCCGCTAATATCTTGTTGGCGCAACAGTTTTTCTAACAGTCCTTCTCCTTCTCCCACAGAAACGATCGTTCCTTTGGGTAAGCTTTTCCCTAACTGTTCGTAAAAGACACTGACTGCACCACCACCAACGATCGATCGGGCATTAGCATTATACCGCTGCGCCCGTTTCAATCCCCGCTTAATTAAACCCAAGTTGCGCCACAGTTCAGTATAGTACGCCGTAGTTACCCGCAACCCACCAAGCGCCCCCCGTAATTTAATCAGGGGATTTTTCGCATAATAAAACTCAAAGGCGTTTTGTAAAGGATTTCCCCCTCTACCTCCCACTGGCGCATAAATTTGAATGTCGCGCCAAGAAAATACCAGCAAGTTCGGCTGAAACTCATCGACACAAGCATCCAACGCCGAACCAAAATCTAAGGGTGGTACTGTTCCCAGGTCAAATATCCGCTGTTCCACCGTCGGAAACAACTTTTGCACATGATCTGCTAAGTAGACAACCCCAATCGGAAAAATGGGATTACAAGGGAGACGGACATAGAGTATGCGAGTTTTCATCCTGCGACTCTCTCTAGTTAAGGATTTCTCTGGCTTTCCTAAGCAAGAAATTTGCACAGGCGCTCAGGGCAATTTTAGATAAATGCTATTATTTTTACATAACTTTACGATAACACTGCTTCCACTCATAATTCAGCAACTCATCTGAGATTTTTGCTTTCCTAGCCTCCCGAACAGCAGCTTTGGCTACATTATTTCTCACTCATTCTCACTCATTTTATGTTTCTGTGTTATAATTCAAAATTATTTTAATAATAACCAAAAATTATACATAAACAAAATAGCAATAATAAATACAATTACAAAAATAATATTTGTATGACTGCACCAGAGAGAGATTTAAAGAATATTTAAAGTAAAAATTTACGGAATTCATGGGGTTGGTAGTCGGATTTACAAATTCCTGGGATCGCAAGTGTTAATCTAGATAATGTAACCCATTTTCTGACAAATCTCCGCAGTACCTATGGCTCAAATTCTTGATCCCCTACCATCTAATTACAAAAATGGCATCGTTTGTTGCTATGTCAATGCAACTAGTAAAATACAGGTTGTACGGATTAGCAACATTCCAAATTGGCACTTTGAACGAGTAGTTTTTCCCGGACAAAGACTAGTCTTTGAATCTATGCCACAAGGTTTACTTGAGGTTCATACGGGTATGATGGCTAGCGCAATTTTGTCAGATAAAATACCTTGTATAACTCTCCGCATCGATATGGAACTAAATGAATCAGAAGGCGAAGATCCAGAAATGGGAGAAGATGCTACTACTCAAAGTTCAGAGAAGGAATTAGTAAAACTTCAGAGGTAGTAGTGTTTTAAATACTAATACTTTACCTAACTCTAGATAAAAATTTCTTTTCGATAACACTTTAGTTAATCAAGGTAAGCGCCATAATTAATACTGGGAAAGCTAAACAAGCTCGACATTATGTGAAAAATACTGAAGAGCGAAACCTTCCCAATGTATTGAATTTTGGTGTCTTACCTTGAATTTACCGGATTTTATTTGGTTGTGGAAAATTGCTGCTTGGTCAATGGGGTTGTCTTTAACAGCTTATTTGCTGCTAGGGATGAGCGGTGTTTGGATGTTTTATTCTCGTATATTCAGGCAACAGCGCCCTGATTGGCTGCGACCATTTCATTACCTGATTGGTGGTTTAATGGTCGCTTTGGTATTACTATTGTTAGCGATCGGCATTATCGGCACTTTGGGTCACTACGGCAGTTTAGGTCATTCGCCACACTTACCAATTGGCTTAGCAGTCGTAGCCCTAGTATTACTTTCTGCTGGCAGTGCTACTCAAATCAGCCCCCGCAGACCTTGGGTAAGATATCTTCACGTTGGTACTAATATTGTGCTATTGGTAGGATTCCTGTTAGTTACCCTGACTGGCTGGAGCGTTGTACAGAAGTATTTGCCCTAGCAGCCGTCCCGATCTCCGAACAAACACTCAAGCGTATACACTGAGACAACTTTCCCTATCTATCTGTAGATAGATTTACCTCATACTATTTTTCAGTGAATATACCGAAAGAAAAGTAGGGAAAAACTTTCAGGCGTGCAAAGATGTCTTACTCTCCCGTAAAATCAAGTTTTTTCGTGGTTGGGGAAAAAGGTTTACCCGTCATCGAGAAATCACAACAAGGTAATTACGCCTTAGTATTCTTGAAGCAAACGGATGCTAATCGCTATTGTGAGCAAATGTGTCAACTTCGCCAAGAGCCACAGCAGAACTATAAAATTAGTACTCTGCCACTTCATATCATCAAACGCTTACTCAGTCACGCTAGGGTGCAAGTCTGCGTGATTGAAAACTGGGATAAGATGATTGCTTAAAAGCTGGTCAACCAAGAAGCATAATTGAAGTAAAAGGGGAAAAATTAGCCTGGTATCTAGGAACAGTTTGTAATTAACATCAAAGCTTGGATTTGGGAAAAATTACTAAAATTGTGCATCTACACAACAATTTCATCTTGCTATTGTTCTTTGAGTATAACACAAGGTTAAATTATTAAGAAAAGCATCGCACTTTTCCTATCTCAGCAAATCCCGTGAATCAACTAACAACACAAACAAACCAAACTTCCGAAGTTTCCGTCTTTCGCATTTCTCCCCTCATCCGTTTCACCTTGTTGAGTTTGTACATCGCACTGACTATTCCCCTGCCGTTTTTGGCTCATGTGACAGATGCACCTGTACCACCTGTGTTACTTTGGGTGGGGATTGCGATCGGAGCCATTGCAGTTTATGGTGCTTTAAGTGAAAGAGTGATTTTGGATAATCATGGCATTCAAGTCACTTACCCAAAATGGTTTCCCCAACTTCTCCGCAAAGGTTGGTTGTTACCTTGGACAGATGTTAAAGAATTGAAAATGCGTACTACCGGACAAGGGGGAATAGTTTATTATTTCCTGAATAATTCCGGTCAAGGGTTTTTGTTGCCCATGCGTGTGGTAGGATTTGCCAGAATGGTCAAACTGGTAGAAGCGAAGACGGGTATTGATACCCAAGATGTCCGACCTTTGGCTCAACCTTGGATGTATTTGATTTTGTTAGTATGTACGCTGATCCTATTTTTAGCTGATATTTGGACAATCTGGACAGCTGTTTCTACAGGAAATATCTTTTCCCATTATTAGACTTCTAGCAAAAATCCGAATCCTATTTTTTAACCACAGATAAACACAGATAAATACAGATGGGATAACTGATTTTTGCCAGAGGTATTTACAGATTGTTGTATTTACAAAAATACGGCAATCTGTGCCGATATGAAAACAGATACTAATTTTATTGGTGTGGGGAGTGAGTGAGTTATCTAAAGAGGAAATTTTTCAGGAAATTGGCAAAATCATTGCTAAATTTAACCTTTATGAATGTGATGACTGTGTTAGGGCAATAATGCAGTGGTTAGGAGCAAATGGAATTGAGGGAAAGATTATTAAACTGAAGACCAAGTATAATGAAGATTTTATTCTCAGTGAGCGCTTGGAACGTCAAGGAATTACAGAGGCAGTTACAATTAACGGAAGACATTACGGTGTGGAAGTTTTGGGTTTGGTATATGATAATATTTCACCATTCTTGTGACTAGATACCAAAATCCTTTCATTTCAAATGAATTAGACATTGTGGATTTGTGGAATTGTGAATACGGCGATCAGTTTTTATTAACTAACCGTCCCTGTGATGATCCCTCAGAACTGGCATCAGATCGAGCTATTCAAGGATTTTTAACAGATGTTTTTGATATCTATCCAGGAGATAGAATAGCCTGGGTTGGAAAAACTAGAGATGAGTCTAGTAAAGCTCCGCAATTTTCTATACTAGCCATTTTAGATTGCTTGACTTATGCCAAAATAGCCAGATGTCCAAAAGATTTTGTTCAATCGCCTTATGGCTTTTCAATACCTAGTAGCGATACTTTTTGGTTCTCCGAACAACAACATCCAGGACTTTCAGTTTTGCAGGAAGCAATTTCCAAGATTAAGGAAATGGGAATTCCTCGTACATGGGGGAAACCAGATATGAATTTGTTTTAAGCTTAACCCTTATGATGATTAGTAACCCAGAATAGTTTGGTGAGTGGAATCGTATAGAGAATGACTGATTTTAGCCAGAGATTTATTTATGAGCGCATCCCCAAATAAAATTCCGCAATTACAAGTTTCCCAAGTCAGTTTGGCGGCGACGGTAGGGATGGGTGTTTTGCTTCAGGATATCTCTTTTGAGGTGTTGGCTGGGGAAAGAGTTGCGATAGTTGGGCCATCTGGTGCGGGGAAAACTTCGCTGTTACGGTTGTTAAATCGTTTAAATGAGGCGAGTAGTGGGAAGATTTTACTCGAAAATCAGGATATTCGCCAAATACCGCCTACCCAACTGCGTCAGCAAGTGACTTTGGTTTTGCAAGAGGCGAAACTTTTGGGAATGACGGTACAGGAGACGATAAGTTATCCTTTGTTGTTGCGGGGTTTTCCAACGACGCAGATTAAGGAAAGGCTAATTTATTGGCTGGAGAGATTACATATTCCCGAAGATTGGCAAAATCGCACGGAAATTCAACTTTCAGCGGGACAAAGACAGCTGGTTGCGATCGCACGCGCCCTAGTCATCCAACCTAAAATTTTACTCCTAGATGAGCCAACTTCCGCATTAGATTCCGGTCGTGCATCTTACCTGATCCAACTTCTTACCCAAATTCCCCAAGAATTTGGTACAACCATTCTCATGGTCAATCACCAGTTAGAACTAGCACAACAGTTTTCTACCAAGGTTTTACATTTACAGCAAGGAAAATTGGTCGAATTTACTCCAGGCGAGAAACTTGACTGGAAACAACTGCGCCAAACTTTTATTGACTTGGAACGGCGAGAAGCAGAAGAATGGTAAGTTGGGGACTGGGGACTGGGAGACAAGGGGACTCTTGGGACTCTTGGGAAATTAATTAACTCAAAACTCAAAACTTTACCAGTCCCCAATCATTTGCTAATTGGTAAGGGTTGATTAGCAGCGGTTGGCTGAGAAAATCCCCTTTCGGTTGTTCCGCGTCGCTGTTCCTCCACTCCATTTTGATCTGAGTTGTCTTGCCCAGAATTATAACCATTAAGAAACTCTGGGTTAAACCGATAGCCAACATTGCGGATAGTTTGAATAATACTCGGTTGACGGGGGTCGGTTTCCAGTTTTTTCCGTAGGGAAAGGACGTGGGTATCAATAGTTCGGGGATTATCTATTGCATCGGGCCAAGCTCTGTTTAATAATTCGGAACGACTTAATGGTAGTCCTCCGGCTTGTGCCAAAACGTATAACAGACTAAATTCTTGAGGTGTTAAATCGATTAACTCTTCTTGGAAACGTACTCGCCGCTGTACCAAGTCGATTTTTAAGTCGCCATAATCCAGGTATGCTGGGGGAATGTTCATTCGATTGCGCCGAATCAAGGCTTCGATTCTGGCGAGAAATTCTTGCATTCCAAAGGGTTTGGTTAAATAATCATCTGCGCCTGCTTTTAATCCCGCGACAATATCGGCTTCTGTGTTCCGTGCAGATAGCATGAGAATGTAAGGTTGGTGCTGGCGCAATAACCAGCGACAAAATTCTAAGCCATCGCCGTCGGGAAGTTCGGCATCGAGAACTACTAACGTCGGTTGACGTAGATGAAAAACTTCTCGCGCCTGGTAGAGGCTGGCAGCTTGATAGACGCGATATCCTACCTGCTGTAAGTGCCAGCCAAGTAGCGATCGCAGATGCGGATTACTTTCAACTATTTGAACACTAACTGATGCCACAGATGCTTGCCTTCCTTGGCTTTAGCGAACTTCAAATTAGCAGGAAATGCTGACAATTTTTGTAACGAATGTTACTGCTATCCCAGTTATACTAATCGCCTTCTACTATTGCCGAAAATCAACTAGTCTTTGCATCTTGAACAAGAATAATTCTCAAAAGGCTATCAGAATCTAATCATTCTCCTCTTTCATGAAATCCTTACTCAATTTATGCCAAATCTTTAACATATCTTCAATTCTTTTTTCTAATTACTTGCTAGCGGCACTACACCTTGTTTTCCGGTTATACTACTTCCCTAAGACATAATCTTTAGGTCTAGATAGGTGGATAAATGAAGTTAAAATAAAAACATGAGAGTGATTCAGATAGAATCGCTCGCTACTTGCACCTTAAACAATTCAACATTTCTGGTTTTGTCAACCTAGCAAATCTGTGGGGCATCCACAAATTTTAAACAACCAGTAACTTCTGCTAAATAGAATGCCAAGGGTTTATTATACATTAGTTGTTACTCAAAGACAAATTACTGGTTTACCATCGAGCCAGATCAGTTCCAGAGGAAGAACCGCAAATTTAGAATAAGCCTGACATCTAAAATTTTAGGGAAGCTTTGGTAAAAAGGATTGACATTACTTTAAGATACTGTTTTACTCATTACACCTATCGCCAAATTATCTGCTTCTAGATAGTGTGGACAAAAGGAAAAACTCAGTTATCCTAATCAATAAACCAGAAAAAAACACATCTTTGACCGTTTTCGTCAATTTATTTAGGAAAACAGTAGATTTCAACCGACTATTATGCTACAGGACACACAAACAATTCGCCATTACCAGAAACTTACTGATTCCCTAGTTGAAATGTGGAATCGGGGTTACAGATTCGATAGTTTACGGCTTTATTTGGACGGCTATTTAGCAGCTTTACGCCAAAGTAGCGCTTTAGAGCCGTATCACATTCATCGTCTAGAAGAAGAAGCGACTCGTTATATTTACGATCCATCAAATTTTGAATTACCACTACCCGAACCCGAATCTGATTATTATTAGTTTTTTTTCCGATGGGTGGGAAATGGTAATAGGAGGCTAGCGACGCTACTTCCAAACTAAGCGTCGGTAGCTGATGGTGTCGTTAAGGAAATGATTGAAATATTTAATAGGAATTGAGCAAAGCTGTTATCGATCCTGATGATTAATTAACTATACCAAACTTGCTCAAAACGGATAGTTAAAGTTAAAATTTATGTTTTGTTGGCTGTTAATCTTGATTGATAGCTTCTTGTTCTTCAGGAAGTAAAAAAGTTTCGGAAGGGATGTTTGGCTGTGAGGTAGTAATTACTTTTGGTAATTGTGGCTTTATTAGTAAACTGACTCCAATTGCCCAAGCGATCGCAACCGTCCAACCTGCTAAAATATCGCTGGGGAAATGTACGCCTAAATATAAGCGAGTCCAGCCAATAGCGACAACAAATAAACTGCCAAAAATCAGTATTGGTAAACACCAAATAATTCCCCAAGTTAAAATTACTAAAGCTGCGATTAAAGTCATACTGGTCATAGCGTGACCGCTAGGAAAAGCATAATCTAATTCGGGGGCGGGTGATTGCCAAAGATGGGGACGGACTCGGTGCATGATTTCTTTGGCGGTGCGATTAATGATAGTAGCGCCTGTAGCAGTGGTGAGTAAAAATGTGAGCGATCGCCACTGTTTCTGAAACAATAATATTAGGGAAATTAGCAGTACGATCGGGAAAACAATTTTAATAGAACCGAATTTCGTTAAATTGACAGCTAAGAGATCCAATTGTCTTCTTGATGTCTGATGAATTGCTAGCAAAATAGGTTGATCCCAAGGAAAACCCTCAGCATTTTCTCTAACTTGGACTGCCAACAACATAAAACTTTGTAAAGGTAAATAGACTCCTAAAAATAACAGTAGTAACCCTCGCCATCGAGCGATGAAAAGTTCTTTAATAAACAGGAAAAAGTTTTTTAGCATCTTACCAATAGTTAATCAGGTTCTTCTTTATGATATAACTGAATGCTAAGTTGAGCAGTTCCAGATTTATCTCTGAGGTGAAGCTAAAATCTAAAATCTAAAATCTAAAATCTAAAATCGAATGTCCTCATGCCAAAGGGGGAAAAATTCCCAGTGTTTTAAATTTAATTCTTCGCTACAATGATCTAGCAAAAACTACTTGCACAGCCCATAAGGTAACTATGATTACAAAAAGCAGCTGACAATATAGTAGAAAAAGGGAAAAATCTTACCTTACCTTAAAATTGCCTTAAGGTTTTAAAGATATGCTTCATAATGACAAATCATGAGTATTGAAACCACAGACATTAACTCAAATTTGTCTGCTACTTAACAAAAAAAATACTGGACTTTTTGTAGAGAAAAAGCAATCTCAAATTATGCCCAAAATACCTCACCGCACTAAAATCGTTGCCACTCTTGGCCCTGCTAGCAACACGCCAGAAGTAATTGAGAAACTGGTGAAAGCAGGGATGAACGTTGCGAGACTAAATTTTTCTCATGGTAGCTATGAAGATCACGGACGCACAGTTTCTCTGCTGAGAAATATTTCGGAAAAATTAGACACGCCGATTACAATTCTGCAAGACTTACAAGGGCCAAAAATTCGGGTAGGTCTGTTGTCTAATGGGGCAATGGGCTTAATTGAGGGGGAAAAAGTTACACTTGTACCCATTTCCGAGTATGAAGATAAAATTGATACGATACCTATTGATTATCCTGATTTAGCAGCCGATGCCAATCCAGGCGAACAAGTGCTTTTGGATGACGGACTTTTGGAACTGAGAATTAAAGAGATTTCAGGAAATGCAGTAGTATGCGAAGTGATTAAAGGCGGGATTCTGAAAAACCGCAAAGGGGTAAATTTCCCCAACTTAAATTTACGTTTACCTTCTCTCACTGACAAAGATAAACAAGATTTAGAGTTTGGAATTTCCCAAGGAGTAGATTGGATTTCTTTGAGCTTTGTACGTAAAGCAGAAGATGTTCGCATCTTGAAAGAAATATTAGCTGCTAAGGGTGCAGATATCCCTGTAATTGCCAAAATTGAAAAACCACAAGCAGTTACCAATATAGAAGAAATCGTCAATGAATGTGATGGTTTGATGGTAGCAAGGGGTGATTTGGGTGTAGAACTGAGTCCTGAAAGAGTGCCGCTTTTACAAAAGCGAATTATTCGGATGTGTAATCGCAAAGGTATTCCGGTAATTACTGCTACCCAAATGTTAGATAGCATGATTAATAATCCTCGTCCGACTCGTGCAGAAGCAAGTGATGTTGCTAATGCAATTATTGATGGAACGGATGCGGTTATGCTATCTGGTGAATCTGCGGTGGGAAGCTATCCTGTGGAAGCAGTAGAAATGATGGCACGGATAGCTTATGAAGTGGAAAAAGATTTGCAATTTGAAAATAATCCGGCAGCTAAAAGTGATGAAACTCATGCTTTAAGTGAGGCGCTAAATTCCATTGACAAGACTTTACCATTACGCTGTATTGTAGCTTTTACAAGTACAGGTTATACGGCGTTAATTGCTTCAGCAGAACGTCCGAAAGCACCTGTAATTGCTCTAACGCATAATATAAAGGTTTACCACCGTTTAAATTTAATTTGGGGTGTGACTCCTTTGTTGTTGGAGTACGAGGTGGAGACTTTTGAAAATGCGCTTTGGCAGGCGGAAACTTTTTTGGTACAACGGAAAATGGCTGCGATTGGCGATCGAATTTTGGTTATGGGTGGGATTCCAATGCAGCGTGCTGGAGGCACTAATTTCATGAAAATTCACACAATTACTGTCTAGAAAAAAGGTACGTTGTTGCGCTTTAGCGCTCTTCTGTAGCGCTGAAGCGCAACAACGTACCTTCAAAGGTTTCTTTGTTTGGTAAGGATGGTTGTGCGCCTTTTTTAGTTGTGGCTAAAGCGCCAGCTGCTGCACCCCATTTAATCGCTTCTTTTAAGGATAAATCACTATCAAAAGCTGCTGCCATTGCTGCGTTGAAAGCATCACCAGCAGCTACAGTATCGATCGCATTTACTGGAAAAGCTGGTAGCATAAAATTTTCGGAAGCAGTGGCACAAAAGACTCCTCTACTTCCTAGTTTTAATACGACAATTTTTACACCCCGACTGAGCAGAATTTCGGCTGCTTTTGTCATTGTTTCTTGATGAGAAATCTCAAATCCTACTAATCGACTTGCTTCGGTTTCATTTGGGGTAATTACATCAGTTAAAGAGTAGAGTTCATCAGGTAATTTTTCTGGTGCTGGTGCGGGGTCGAGAATTACTTTTACTTTGGCTTTTTTTGCGGCTTCTGCGGCGGCGATAATTGCTGGAATGGGAACTTCTAATTGTAATAATAAAACGCTGGCATTGGGTAAGAATTTTTCTAATCTTTCGACATCTGTATGGTTAACTTTGCCATTGGCACCGGGAACTACTATGATTGTGTTTTCGCTGCGATCGTCAACAGCTATTACTGCTACCCCAGAACTTGTAGTATCATCTATTAAAATTGAGTCAGTTTGCACACCTGCAACTTTTAAAGATGTCAGTAATTCTTGTCCAAAATTATCATTACCAACACGCCCAATCATATAAGTAGTTCTGCCTAAAAGTGCGCTACCAACTGCTTGATTTGCGCCTTTACCTCCAGGTGCGGTAAAAAAATCATAACCCAGGAGAGTTTCGCCGGGAACTGGTAAACGAGGACTCCGGGTGACGAGATCCATGTTGATGCTGCCGAAGACGATTATACTCATGTTTAGGAGTTTAATTATGCGAATTTATCTTGCTGGGCCTGATGTATTTTTACTCGAGCCGATGAAAGCTGCTAAGGCGAAACAAGAGATTTGCCAAAAGTATGGTTTTATCGGGATGTTTCCTTTCGATAATAATCTAAATTTAACCCATTTGTCTCCGAAAGAGGCGGGTGTTGCGATTTATAAAAGTAACATTCAATTGATGGATAGTTGTGATTTAATAGTTGCTAATATGACTCCGTTTCGGGGGTCAAGTATGGATGTGGGTACGGCTTTTGAAATGGGTTATATGACGGCGCAAGGAAAGCCTGTTTTTGGTTACACTAATGATGGGCGTTTGTTTGCTGACAGGATTCCGCAAATTTCTGCTGATTTAGATAATTGGGGAATGGCGATCGAGCATTTTGATATGGTAGATAATTTAATGTTACAAGCGGCAATTATCGTCAGTGGCGGAGAGTTGAGAAGTCAGCAAATAACACCGGAAAATTATTATACAGAGTTAAAGGTTTTTGAAGAAGTAGTTAAAGTTGCGGCGGAAAAGCTGAAGTAATAAATTAATATGATTACCCAAAAAACTAAACCTAAAATTATTCTTGATACCGATCCCGGCGGGGATGATTCTTTTGCTTTGCTGTGGTTATTGAGTTTAGTAAAACAGGGTTTTGCGGAACTAGTTGCTGTGACTACAGTAGATGGAAATGTTCATGCAAGATACACTTTTGCAGGTGCTAGTAAACTTTTGAAATTAGCAGGTTTTCCAGCAATAGAAGTTGGCAAAGGTGTGATTGGGGGATCAAAAAGGGATCTGGAAGATGCAGGGGGGATTCATGGTGCTGATGGGATGGGAAATCTGTCACATACTTTGCCGGAAATTGATGTTAATTATGAAGATGCGGTTTATTCTGATGATATTTTAATTGAGAAGTTGCAGGCTAATCCGGGGGAGATTGTTGTTGTTGCGATCGCACCTCTAACCAACTTAGCATCTGCCGAGAAAAAATGCCCAGGTATTCTGAAAAATGCTAAGGAAATTATCATTATGGGAGGTGCGTTTAAAGTTCCGGGAAATATTAGACCAGAAGCAGAATTTAATATTGCTTATGATGTGGAAGCTGCGGCGACAGTGTTCGCTAGTCGAGATGATATTGTAGTTATTCCAATTGATGTAACTGAGAAGCTAATTTTTACTCAGGAAATGGCTAAACAAGTTAGTAAAGTTAATCCAGAAAGTGAGATTTCTAAGTTTATAGTTTCCCTGTGTGAGTTTATGACTAAAACTGCCCTTGCTTTTCGAGAAATGCAAGGTAAAGAAGGTTTTTTGGTGCATGATGCTGCGACTTTAGCTTATCTATTTTATCCTGAAACTTTGCTGTTTCGTCGCGCTGAGGTGATGATTGAAACTAAGGGGGAATGGACTAGAGGAAAGACTTTGTTTGATAGTCGGAATAAGACGAAAGTTGGTGCTAATGCTTGGGTAGCAATGGAGGTTGATAATGTGAATCTTTTAGCAGTGATGATGGAAGATTTAAAGGTTCTGATTTCCTAAATCAATTTTTTTTGAACCACGTTCGCGTAGCGGTGCGTAGCACTTAGACACGAAGGACACGAAGGAAAGAAGAAGAGAGAGATTTAGTAAGAAACTATTTCTTCTTTCCTCTCTAAAAAGTTTCTAATTCCTCATTTCTTCCTCTGTGTCCTCTGCGTCTCTGCGGTTTCATAAAAAAGTATTATAAATTACAAAAATTATTAAGCTAAATTTGTATATAGCAAGTAAACTTAGAATTGTTAATGATTCAAAATAATAGTAAGATGAAAAAAATTTTTATTTGTGGTTCTGCTTTAAGGGGACAACCGGATCACGGGAATTTGCAAAATGCCAAGTTTATTAAACCTGCAAAAACCCAAGCTTTGTATCGTTTACACGCAGAGGGTAATGGTTGGCATCCGGCAATTTACCAAGTGGAAACAGGGGGAATTAGTATTCCGGGGGAGGTTTATGAAATGACACAAGAGGAATATGAATATCTGTTAGCTAATGAACCGCCAAATATGTATCCGGGGGATGTAATTTTAGAAGATGGCGAAACTTTAACTGCGATGCTTTATCCTCAAGAATTAGTAGAAAAATACAATTGGCCTGATATTTCTCATTATCGAGGTTGGGCGGCATATAAACAAGATAGTGGGAAAGTAACAGGTTAAAAAGTGTTATTAGTTATTGGTCATTTGTCATTTAGTTTTACTTTTTGCAGGTAACAATAATAATGATAGCTTCCGCTTTGTTTATTAATAGCGATCGCCTTAACCAAAGTATAGAAAAACTTGCCCAAATTGGTCAAGTTGCTGATGGCGGAGTAACGCGAATTGCCTTTAGTCCAGAAGATATTGCTGCGCGTAATTTAGTGCTCAATTGGATGAGGGAAGCGGGGATGAATGTTCGCATTGATGCAGCCGGAAATATTATTGGACGTTATGAGGGAAAACAGGCAAATTTTCCGGCTTTAGCAACAGGTTCTCATATTGATACTGTACCTAATGGAGGTCGTTATGATGGCGCTTTAGGTGTGTTAGCGGGAATCGAAATAGTGAGAACATTTAAGGAGAATAATATTAGATTGGAACATTCGATCGAAGTAATTGTTTTCACTGATGAAGAAAGTACAATGATTGGTAGTAAAGCAATGGCGGGAACAGCTAATAATGATCTGGGAAATTATCGCCTTGCTGATGGTAAATCTATTGCAGAAAGTTTAGCAAAAATTGGGGGAGATTGGGATAAATTGGGGAGGGCAAAACGCGATCGATCTGATATAGCCGCCTACATAGAATTGCACGTTGAACAAGGGGGAATTTTAGACAATCTCAACAAACAAATTGGAGTAGTTGAAGGCGTTGTTGGCGCATATCGGGGAATGATTACTGTTACTGGAAAAGCCAATCATGCCGGAACTACGCCAATGGAAATGCGCCAAGATGCCTTAGTTGCAGCTTCCCAAATTGTCCTAGCAGTCAACGATTTAGGCACAAAAATACCGGGAAATCAAGTAGCAACAGTCGGCAAATTTAACGTATTTCCTAACGCTACCAACATTGTACCAGGACAAGTAGAAATGAGTGTTGATATCCGAGATTTATCAGCAGATCATGTTAAATATTTAATTACCAAATTAGAACAAGAATTAATAGAAATTGCCTCTGGTACTCAAACCAAAATTACTTTAAAACCTTATTTGTGGGTAGATCCAACTTTAGCAGCTGTTGAGATTGTAAAAGCGATCGCAAACACCTGCGATCGACTAGGATTATCCCATCATATTTTACCCAGTCGCGCCGGACACGATGCCCAAGAAATCGGACGTTTCACCGACATAGGAATGATATTTGTTCCTAGCATCGAAGGGATTAGTCACTCTCCCAAAGAACACACCACACCCGAACAATGTACCCAAGGAACCAACGTATTACTACAAACTTTCCTACAATTAGATCAAATTTATTCAACTCAGATTTTGCATCAGTCCCAACACCCGCCTGCGAATCAATTCGCAGGCTAATAGTTCAAGTCCACTGAAGTGGACTGAAAGCATAAAAATCGCAAATATTTTAGTCCGGTTCAAAAAAATGTACAATCTAAAAATCATAATCATTGGCGCTGGTATTGGCGGATTAACAACAGGAATAGCCCTAAAAAAAGCGGGCTACCAAGTCGAAATATATGACAAAGTAAAAGAACTACGCCCCGCAGGTGCAGGGATTTCCCTCTGGTCAAACGGCGTAAAAGTTCTCAACAAATTAGGACTTGGTGATAAAATGGCTGCCATTGGCGGACAAATGAATCAGATGCAATATCGTAGTTATAAAGATGAATTACTCAACGATATTAGCCTGCAACCATTAATAAAAGAAGTTGGACAACGCCCTTACCCAGTCGCTAGAACAGACTTACAACAAATGCTGTTAGAAGCATTTCCCGGCACAGTTAAATTAGGTAGCAAATGTGTAGGATTTGAAGATTTTGGCGATCGCGTTACTGCAATTTTTGAAGATGGAAATACAGCAACAGGAGACTTATTAATTGCTGCTGATGGCGTGCGTTCTACCTTGCGCCCTTACATTTTAGGAACAGAAATTGAACCTCGTTATGCTGGATATGTTAACTGGAATGGATTAGTAAAAGCGAGTGAAGATTTAGCACCGAAAAACACTTGGATGATTTATGTTGGCGAACACAAACGCGCTTCAATGATGCCAGTGGGGGGCGATCGCTTTTACTTCTTTTTCGATGTACCATTACCTAAAGGCACATCTACCCCACCGGAAGCAATACAAAAAGAATTAGCTAATTTTTTCTCAGGTTGGCCTCAAGTTGTGCAAAACTTAATTAAACAGATTAATCCCTTAGAAACTAATCGATTAGAAATTCATGATATCGGCCCAATAGATACTTTTGTGCGTGGTAGAGTTGCCTTACTGGGAGATGCTGCCCATACTACCACACCCGACTTAGGACAAGGAGGTTGTCAAGCGATGGAAGATGCAGAAGTGTTAACTCACTATCTTTTAACAACAAATATCAGTGTGGAAGATGCACTAAAAAGATACGAAAAGGAACGCAAAGAACGGGCTAATGCGATCGTTTTGAAAGCGCGAAAACGTGCGGATCAAATTCACGGTAAAGAACCGGAAATTACTCAGCAATGGTATCAACAATTACGGCAAGAAAGTCCTTTAGATGTTACTAATGCTATTAGCAAAACTATTTTAGGAGGACCGTTGCATTAATGAGTTTTTTAAACCACAGATAAACACAGATAAACACAGATGTTATGGCAGGTAAATTAACTACTCATGTTTTAGATACAGCACAAGGTTGTCCGGCGCGAGATTTGGCGATCGAACTTTGGTCAATAACACCAGAAACCAACGAAAAAACTCTTTTAAAAACCATTCGTACCAACCAAGATGGACGCACAGATTCACCTTTAATTGAGGGCGAACTTCAGCAGGGAATTTACGAATTAGTCTTTCACGTTGGCGAATACTTCAATCACCACTTAAAAGACTTACCAAAACCGCTATTTTTAGATCAAATTCCCATTCGTTTTGGCATCGCAAATCCCCAAGCACATTATCACGTTCCACTACTAACATCACCTTGGTCATACAGCACATATCGAGGAAGTTAATCTAAATCACAAGATGGATTTACCCAACATAGAAACTTTTCTTACTCCTCAAAATTTAGCAGAAATTACTAACTGGAAAAGTGGATGGAGTTGGTTAGCTGGAGGTACTTGGTTATTCAGCGAACCGCAACCAGAAATTACCACCTTAGTTGACCTGCAAAACTTGGGATGGTCAGAAATAGAAATTAACTCCGAAGGTTTAACAATTGGCGCAACTTGTATAATGAGTCAATTATTAAACTACAACTTCCCCGAAAATTGGACATCAGTAAAAGCATTAAAAAGCGCCGTTAATGAATTAGCATCTTTCAAAATTCAAAACGTCGCCACAGTTGGAGGAAACCTTTGTTTAGCAATACCAGCAGGAACCTTTGCGCCAGTAATGATACTCTTAGACGCTAAATATCAAATACTCCCTTTATCAGGCGAACCTTATTGGATTTCCGCCAAACAATTTCAAACAGGAATCAAAAAAACAATCCTCAAACCAGGAGAAGTTTTGCGAAAAATATTCATTCCCAAAGAAAACTTAGAACTACAAACTAACTACCAAAGAATTTGTCTAACTTCCGCCGGACTTGCCATATCAACAGTAGTCGCCGCTTACAATCCAAATACCCAAAAAATCAAATTTGCAATTAGCGGTTGTATACCCTCACCCAAATTAATTGAATTTGCACAAATTCCCCCAATAACTGAAATTACCCAAAAACTTAATGAAACAATTCCATTAACCAATTATCTCAACGATACAACTGCATCCAACACCTATCGCCAACATATTACCCAAATTTTGATGAAGCGATCGCTACAATTTTAAAATTTATTATAAAACTCTCTCTTTCTTCTCTTTCTTCGTGTCCTTCGCGTCTTCGCGGTTCAAAAAAATGCCTCTAAAATTCCAAATTAACAATCAAAACTATAACATTACTTGTCCTCCCGGCACTAGTTTACTAACCTTACTTCGCCAACAAGGATGGATGGGAACTCATAAAGTTTGCGAAACAGGAGACTGTGGAAGTTGTACAGTTTGGGTGAACGAAACACCAGTTCATAGCTGCATTTTTCCCGCCCATCGTATTAACAACACCCAAATAACAACCATCGAAGGACTAGCAAAAGACGGCGAACTTTGCCCAATGCAGCAAGCATTTATCGACGAACAAGGATTTCAATGCGGATTTTGTACCCCCGGAATGATTATGTCCGCCGAAAAATTAGACTTCTCCACAGAACAAGAACTTCGCGCCGCAATGGATGGAAATCTCTGCCGCTGTACTGGATATCAAGCAATAGTTGAAAGCATCAAAAAAGGCAAAAATCTAAATAATTCCCCCAATCTTGTAGGACAGGCATCCTGCCTGTCAACCTCCCAAATAGGACAAAGTATTCCCAAACAAGATGGTTATGAAATTGTTACTGGAAAACCAATTTATACCCCAGATTGGGCACCAGAAGGAACATTGCATTTAAAGGTTTTGCGATCGCCACACCCCCACGCCAGAATCCGCAAAATTGACACCACCAAAGCAAAAGAATTACCCGGAGTTCACGCAATCTTTACCCATGAAGATGTTAGCAGAATTCCTTACACAACTGCCGGACACGCCGAACCTGTACCCGATCCACACGATCATTATTTGTTAGATAATAAAGTGCGATTTATTGGCGATCGCATTGCCGCAGTAGTCGCAGAAACACCGGAAATTGCCCAAACAGCTTGTCAATTAATCACAGTAGATTATGAAATTTTACCTCATGTAATTGACCCAGTATTAGCAATGGGTGAAAAGGTGAAAGAAATGGGGTTTAAGGATGACAGGCAGGATGCCTGTCCTACGGGATTGGGGATTGGGGAGTTAACAAAACCACCAATTCCTATAATTCATGATGAACCGGAATCTTATCAAATTCATGATGCACAAAATAACATTTCTGGGGAAGTATTGATTGAAAAAGGTGATTTAGCTAAGGGATTCGCAGAGGCAGATTTAATATTAGAAAATACCTACGACTTACCAGCAGTACAACATACACATTTAGAACCTCATATTAGCACAAGTTGGTTAGAAGAAGATGGCACATTAGTAGTTAGATCTAGCACACAAGTTCCCTTTCACTGTCAACGACTCCTCGCGCAAATTTTCAATTTACCTAAAGAGAAAGTCAGAGTTTATAAAGCCCATATCGGCGGAGGTTTTGGTAATAAACAAGAAATTTTAAGCGAAGATCTCTGTGTTTTAGCAACATTAAAAACAGGTCGTCCTGTGCAATGGGCGTTTACCCGCAATGAGGAATTTACTGCTACAAATAGCCGCCATGCGATGAAGGTTCACCTAAAAATTGGGGTGAAAAAAGATGGTAGTTTAACTGCTGTGGAAATGAATGCGATCGCCAACACAGGCGCTTACGGAAATCATGGCACACAAGTAATTTTCCTCACCGGAACAATGCCATTAGGATTGTATCGTTGTCCTAACCAAAAATTTCACGGTCGCTCAGTTTATACTAACACAATGCCAGCCGGAGCATTTCGCGGCTATGGAGCAACCCAAGGCTTTTTTGCAATGGAATGTTTATTAGATGAAATAGCCGAAAAATTGCAATTAGATCCTTTAGAGTTCCGGCGACAAAATTTAATTAACACCGAAGATTCCCTGCTATTAGGAGTAGAAAGACATTTCAAAATAGTCGGTAGTTGTGGATTAGATGAAGCATTAACAAAAGTCTCTGAAGTATTAAAATATCAACCAGGAACTCCGCCAAAAGTTAACGGACATTTGCGCCAAGGAGTAGGTTTTGCCGTCGCCATGCAAGGAAGTGGATTAGCCAAAATCCATACAGCAAAAGTGAAAATTGCACTTAAAGAAAATGGTCGATATGAATTAAGAACTGGTGCAGTAGATGTTGGTACAGGCGCAGAAACTACCTTAAGACAAATCGCCGCCGAAGTTTTAAATACAACTTTCGACCAAATTGATATTATTGCTAGCGACACCAAAGAAACTCCTTTTGATGCAGGTTCTTATGCTTCTGCTACTACCTACATTTCAGGTCAAGCGGTAATTTTAGCCGCCCAAAACTTACAGGAATTGTTATTAAATAAGGTTAGCGAAATTTGGCAAATTGTCCCCGAAAAATTGGAATTAAACGGCATTTTAATTAAATCAAAAAATACTTCAATCAATCAAGAGATAGACTTAGAAACTTTAGCTAAACTCAGCGATCGACCATTAGTAGCAGAATCAGAATATGCAGCAGAACGTTCTACGCTAACTTTTGCAGTTCTAGGAGTAGAAGTAGAAGTAGATACAGAAACCGGAAAAATTAAAATATTGCGTTGCGTCCAAGCAATTGATATTGGCAAAGCGATTAATCCGCGCATTTGTGAAGGGCAAGTAATTGGCGGAATAGTGATGGGATTAGGGTATGCTTTAACCGAAGAATTGCACTTCGATGAACAAGGAAAAATCATCAATCCCAACCTTCGCAGCTATCGCTTACCCCTTGCCAAAGATGTGCCACCAATAGAAGTTTATTTCATTGAAAAATCAGATCCTTATGGGCCTTTTGGAGCGAAAGGAGTAGGGGAAGTGGTGATTAATTGTGTTGCTCCTGCGATCGTCAATGCTGTTGCAAATGCTACCGGAATTAGACTCAAACAATTACCAATAACACCCGAAAGACTATGGCAAGCGATACAGGGTTTGCACGATGAGTAGAGAGTGTATGGTAATGATTGAGAGGGAGTAATCGGTAAACCAGACTTTTATACCTTAACTCGTCAGATCGAATATACTTAGTTAATACAGATCTATATCCTGTTTAGACCTAGATCCTTCAACTAGATTACAATCATGTATGAACTAGAACTTGTAGAAAAAGAAGAAGTAAGTTTCTTTGATGAAGATGATGATGAGGAGATTGAAAGCACTGATGCAAAGCGACAATCAGAGCTAAAGGAGATTGCAGGAATTGTCGTATCTGGAACAGACTGGACAACAGAAACTATTCTTAATCAGTTAGTTCGCGAAAATATTAAATTAAATCCAAGATTTCAAAGACGAGATGCTTGGAATTTAATTCGTAAAAGTAGATTCATAGAATCACTAATTCTTGGATTCCCTATTCCACAAATAGTATTAGCTACGGATGGCGAAAAACATGGTAAATTTATTGTTCTTGACGGCAAACAACGTCTTTTAACAATTCTTCAGTTTTATGGAAGAAGTGAAACTCCGAATAATGGATTTGCTTTGAAAAATTTGGAATTCCGGCCTGAACTTAATAATCAAACATACGAGGAGTTAAAGAATAATTTATTATTTAGCTCGGAACTAGATAATTTAGATAATCAAACTATTCGTACTACACTGATCCGAAATTGGCACAGTGAAAGTTTTTTGTACAAGATATTCTTGCGTCTTAATGTAGAAAGTACTCCATTATCTCCACAAGAATTAAGGCAAGCACTACATCCGGGTCCTTTTATTAATTTTCTGGATGATCAATCAATTAGGAGTGAAGCTTTAAGAAAAATATTCAAGTCCAATAATCCTGATTTTCGGATGCGTGATGTTGAATTGTTATTACGCTACGTAGCATTTCATTATTTTCTTTCTGAATATCGTAGCGATCTAAAAGCATTTCTTGATATGACGTGCAAAGTTCTTAATAGAGACTGGGAGAAAAAATCAAGCGATATCATAAATACAATTGACCAGTTTGAAAAAGCAGTACAAGCAACTATCGATATATTTGGAGAAAAAAGTTTTTCTCGTATGTGGTTAAACACAAAACAAACTTATCGTTCTCAGTTCAATAGAGCAATTCTAGATGTAATGGTTTTTTATTTTTCAGATCCGGTTATTAGACAAGCTGCTGAAAATAATAAATCAGGAGTAGAAGAAGCTTTTAAGGAGTTGTGTGCTAATAATGAATTCAAAAAATCTGTTGAAGTTACAACACAAAACATTCGTGAAACTTATACACGCCTTTCATTATGGGGTAAAGCTTTATTAAGAGTTTTAAATATTGATTTTAACGTTCCTAAACTCGTTGATAACCGCATTATATTTGATAGTTTAAGGTAAATTCACGTTTGAGTATGCCAAAATCTGCTAGGTTTCGTATTTTATGCAAAGAACTCAATAGATTAAAAAAGCAATTTATTCCTAGTATCAGTCCTACAGGTTTCTATTCTGAGAGACAGTTAGCTAGAACTCTTGCATATAGGGTGCTAGCTCATGCTGAAATAGAGTCTTATCTTGAGGAGAGAGTTTGGGAAGTAGTTCTTAATGTAAAAAGAAATTGGGATAGCTCACGCAAGGCACATCGAACTTTAATTTGCTTAATCGCCTTCTCTGGTCAGTCTATGGATAAACCTCCTTCAACGCTCACTCCAACTAGGGGGAGTAGAACGCATCCTGAAGAAAAAGTAAAAATAGACAAGAAATTAGATTTAGCCATCAAATCTTTTAAACGAGTTATTGATGAGAATCATGGAGTCAAAGAAGCCAATATTTTGGCGTTACTTTTACCAATAGGCATAGATAGTGATGACCTGGATTCTTCCTTACTAGCTACTATGAATACATTTGGAGAACAAAGAGGTCAAGTAGCGCATTCCTCTGCTACAACTTATAGAACCAATCAACCACCAGACCCCGCAACTGAAGTCAATACAGTAAAACAAATCATTCAAGGACTTCTACAAGTTGATGAGTTAATAAATAATCTGATGAAGTAAAAGTATATTGAGTATCCTTTGCTGTATAAGATAATGCAAGAATACGATCGCCCTCCCCCCACAACAAACAAAATCATTTCCACAGGTAGATCGATCGCTAACATGATCGCCGCAATTGCTACAATATTTTTCTATGCTCATCCCAAATGCAAACAATGCAGTGGTTAATATTCGTAAGCTTCGTGACTACTGCCTTAATCCTGAACATGATGATGGCAAACACAAAGCTCGGCTTTTTATGTCAATTCTGGGGATGACAGCTGAAAATGCGGAAGAATTACGTGAAATTTTGTTGGAAGTTGTCAAAACTCATGAAGCGCAGTTGGGAAGACAGGATGAATTTGGACAACGTTATACCTTAGATTTCACAATTGAATGGCAGAATAAAAGTGCAAACCTGCGAAGTGGTTGGATCGTCGAACATGGTTCGGAGATTCCTAAATTAACCACCTGCTATCCTCTGTAATTAGTGAAGGTAACTAGCGTGATTAATAACACAGTTAAATTATTAGATGTTGTCGCTTTAACAGTTGACTTACCGCAATACAATCTGTGGCGGGGACAAGTTGGAACAGTGGTAGAAATATTAGCCAATGGTACAGCTTTTGAAGTTGAATTTAGCGATCGCAATGGGCGCACTTACGAATCATTAGGATTGCGTCCAGAACAAATTATGGTATTGCGTTTTGAGCCAGTACCACCCGATACAAAAACTGAAATGGTAGCCGTATAAGATCGATCGCCCTCCCCCCAACAACAAACAAAATCATTTCCACAGGTGGATCGATCGCAATCAGCCTCAATAAATAGTCAATATGAAAATTGTCCAAGAAATCTCTCTAATTAGCATTGGAAATTTTGCAGAATCGAGTGATTGGTCTATTATTCGCGATGAAATTCGTGAGGCTATTTCCTTAATTGTTCATCCTCCTGGCACATCAAACTTTACCATTAATCCAACAAGACACGGTAATGGTGTCAAGCCAATTAAAAAGTAATGATAAATGAGAAAAAAAACTTTACTATCATTTTATCTGCTGGAAAATCTACCAGAATGGGAACTTGTAAAACCTCCCTTCCTTGGTACAACAACCAAACACTCCTGCAATATCAAGTAACGGAATTTCTCAAATCAAACTTTATCCCAATCGTAGTTTTATCCCCACAAAATGCTGCTTTCCAACCCGAATTTCCCCCAGAAAGTCAAACAATAATTAACCCCGATCCTAGTCGCGGCAAAACCAGTTCTATTCTTACAGGATTAACTCTAATTTCCCAAAATTTTACCACTTTAGCAATATCAGCAGTAGACCAACCTCGCCCTAGAGAAGTTTACCACAAATTGCGCTATTTTCATCAATTAAATAAAGCCTTAATTACCGCGCCAACTTATGAAAATCGCATCGGACATCCCCTACTATTTTCTCCGCAAATATTACCTTACTTAAACTCAATTTCTGAAGCAACCCAAGGATTAAGACAAATAGTTAAACAATTCAATTCAAGCATTCAAAAAGTAGAATTTAATCACCCAATTGTTTTAGCTGATTTAAACACACCTGAACATTACCAAACATGGTTTAGTTCTCTACTCCCATCACAAATTTAACTAAAAAATATCTGTGTTCATCTGTGTTCATCTGTGTTTCATCTGTGGTAAAAAATACCCCTCTGATTCCCAGCAAAAAGCTTGATCTTACTCTTTTAAGTAAGGTGCGTTACACTACCTTAACGCACCCTACATTAATTTACTAACAAGTAACAGCGCCAATACTACTAGAAGAAACTAACTTGGCATATTTATACAATACGCCAGTAGTATAACGGGGTTCTGGGGGTTGCCATTGGGCACGACGACTGGCTAATTCTTCATCGGAAACGTGCAATTGTAACAACCTAGCATGGGCATCTATGGTAATAGTATCGCCTTCTTGGACGAGAGCGATCGCACCACCCACAGCTGCCTCTGGTGCAACATGACCTACCACCATACCGTAAGTCCCACCAGAAAACCTGCCATCAGTAATTAACCCAACCGAATCACCCAATCCAGCCCCAATAATCGCCGAAGTTGGTGCTAACATTTCCCGCATTCCAGGCCCACCTTTCGGCCCTTCATAACGGATAATAATCACATCTCCAGCCTTAATTTGATTCCCTAGAATTGCCTGTAAACACAACTCTTCCGATTCAAAAACTCTCGCTGGGCCAGTAATTTGCGGATTCTTAATTCCGGTAATTTTTGCCACCGCACCTTCAGTCGCCAAATTACCTTTTAAAATCGCCAAATGTCCTTGAGCATACATGGGATTATTCCAAGGACGAATTACATCTTGATTAGCTGGCGGTTCTTCGGGCACATCTTTTAAAACTTCGGCAATAGTTTGACCTGTAATTGTGAGACAATCACCATGAATTAAATCATGTACTAAAAGCATTTTCATTACTTGAGGAATGCCGCCAACTCGGTGTAAATCAATTGCTACATATTTACCCGATGGTTTCAAATCGCAAAGAACCGGAACTCTGGCGCGAATAGTTTCAAAATCATCCAAAGTTAACTCTACACCAGCGGCGCGAGCGATCGCCAAAAAATGCAACACTGCATTCGTCGAACCACCGATAGCCATAATTACAGCAATGGCATTTTCGATCGACTTCCGAGTAATAATATCACGAGGGAGAATTTGCTTTTTAATCGCCGCCACTAAAACATAAGCAGACTTTTCTGTACTTTCCGCCTTTTCCTCATCCTCAGCTGCCATCGTCGAAGAATAAGGCAAACTCATCCCCATAGCTTCAAAAGCAGAAGACATCGTATTTGCCGTATACATTCCCCCACAAGAACCAGCACCCGGACAAGCTTTGCGTTCAACTTCGATTAATTCTGCCTCATCAATTCTGCCAGCGCTGTATTCTCCCACAGCTTCAAACGCACTCACAACAGTTAAATCTTTACCATTGTGATGACCAGGTTTAATCGTACCACCATAAACGAAAATAGCTGGAATATTCATTCGTGCGATCGCAATCATCGCCCCTGGCATATTCTTATCGCAACCACCAATAGCCAGAACGCCATCCATACTCTGACCATTACACACCGTCTCAATGGAATCAGCAATCACCTCCCGCGACACCAGGGAATATTTCATCCCTTCCGTTCCCATAGAGATACCATCGCTAATGGTAATAGTGCCAAAAATTTGCGGCATCGCCCCCGCAGCACGAAAAGCAGCTTCTGCCTTCATTGCTAAATCATTAATACTCATATTGCAGGGGGTAATCGTGCTAAATCCGTTAGCAAGACCAACAATCGGTTTAGTAAAATCTTGATCGTCAAAACCAACAGCACGCAGCATAGCGCGGTTAGGAGTTCGCTGTACGCCTTGGGTAACAACTTGGCTTCTCAGATTATCGGGCATGGGAAATCCTTATATGCTTATATCTTCTGTCATTGGTTATTAGTCATTAGTCCTTGGTCATTAGTGAGCAAAATCGCCAAATAGGGGAATATTAAGAGTAATGGAAGTGCAGAACGGGAAAAATTTATCTTCCCTCTCCTTAATGCCCTCTCATCCAGTAACCAACAACTCATCAACTCTTATAACCAATGATGCTCGTATCTGATTCTCTCAAATGCACTGTGATTTGGATGCACAAGATCAGGAAAGTTTACCAAAATCATCCATTAATTGGGAATTATCTATAGGAAGAGATCTTAAATTCCATAAGCGGAGCATTTAGTTCTTGTAGAGCTTCTCCGATTCGAGAAAATTTTCTTAGGGCAAATGCTCCGCTGTTAAATTTACGAGGCAAAGAATAATGAATGCTGATGAACTCTTAGAACGATATGCAGCCAATGAGAGAGAATTTTTGGATTTAAACCTACATGGCGTATCCCTGATAGGCGTTGACTTGAGCGAGATTAACCTGCGTGGCTCAGATTTAAGCGAGGCTAATTTAACCGGAGCTTCCTTAGTTGGGGCAAATTTACGCGAAGCGAACCTTAAAGGAGCAATTCTCCGGGCTAACCTTTGTGAAGCTAACCTAATTGCTGCCAATATCGCTGGAGCCGACTTAAGCGCCGCTAACCTCACAGGAGCTAGTTTAAGAACTGCTCAGTTAGAGGATAGCAAACTCATGGGAGCTAACTTGAGCGAAGCTAACTTGAGTGAAGCTAACTTACGACGTGCTAACCTCAGCGGTGCTAAGTTAGTTGACGCGCCCATGAGTCGAGCCAACTTAATCAATGCTGTTCTCAGTGGTGCCATTTTGGAGGGAGCTAACCTAACTAACGCGATTCTCAGCGGAGCTAACCTAGAAAAAGCTAAATTGGTACAAGCTATTCTCAACGGCGCAGTTTTAGAAAGAGTTAACTTGAGTGGAGCAGATTTAAGCCGCGCCAAAATGATTGGTTGCAATTTAGCTGGCGCAGATTTAAGCAGCACTAATATGAGAAGTGTCAGCATTAGTTGGTCAACCTTGCGCGGTGTTAATCTACAAGGAGCCAATCTCTACCGTGCTAAACTTACTTGGTCTAATTTGACTGGCGCAATTTTACGGGGAGCAATTTTGATTGATGCCAATATGAATCGAGCAAATCTAAAAAATGCTGAGTTAGATGGCGCAATCATGCCCGATGGCAGAACTTTTGAGTAGATTAATTGCTATTAGTGAGGGTGCATCGATCGATTTTAGATTTTAGATTTTAGATTTTAGGTTGATTCCAATTCTACTCTTTGCTTCTTGCATCACTTTGTTATTACGAAAAAGTCAACCCCCCATACTTGTTTTTTAGTATTAGAGGTTGACTTTAAAGGGGTGAAATAGCTACTAAAAATTAATTTTTAGCGATTTTTACCCTTTTGAGCCGTTCAGGAGTCAGCATTCTCCTTTAAATAGGCTTCTATGGCTTCGGTTGCTAACTGAACCAGTGGCTTACCTTGACGAGCAGCCGTTTGTTTTAGTCGATCGTACACATCATCGCGGACGCTAATCCGACGGCGAATTTTGTTCGGAGTCTTACTTTCAGTAGTTGCAGTTGTTTCGGTTGATTCCACGGGCGTTAGAACTTCTGTTTTCTCCATACCAGAATTAACTAGATGACCATTGGCTAACTCTACATCAGTTGGTGCAGTCTGGTATGAGGTGCTAAAGCTTCTCAGTGCTTCAAATCCTACTCGATCGCAAAAATCACCAAAGCTTTCGGGTTTTTCTGGTTGTAGTTGTTCTTTGCGGAAATAAACCAACAATGGTTCTAAAGTTGTTTCTAAGTCATTAATGCTCAGCTTGTCCATGTAAGGTCTGGCTAACCGCGTTTGATTTGGATCTCCTCCTAACCAAATTTGATAGGCATCGGGCCCTTGACCCACAAAGCCAAGTTCTGCTAAATATGGACGAGCGCATCCGTTAGGGCAACCTGTCATTCTGACTACGAAATGTTCTTCTTTGAGTCCGACTTTTACTAGTAATGTTCGCAGTCTTTCCAGAATGCTAGGAATAATTCTTTCCGCCTCGGTTATTGCTAACCCGCAGGTGGGTAAGGCGGGACAAGCCATTGAGTAGCGCACTAAGGGATCGATTTGAGTTTCGGTTTTGATGCCGTTGCGATCGAGTATTCCCTCAATCTCTCCCTTAATTTCCCCATCAATTTCCGCCAAAATTAAGTTTTGATGCGGTGTCAAATACATGGGTAATTGGTATTTCTGCACGATTTCTTTCAGTGCAGTTTTTAATTTAAAATCCCCTGAGTCTTTAACACGACCATTTTCAATGGAAATCCCCAAAAACAGTTTCCCATCTCCCTGTTCATGCCAGCCTAAAAAGTCTAAATATTTGAACTCCGGCAGGGGTTTAAATGGTTCTAATTTCTTCCCAAAATATCCTTCTACTGTTTGCTTAAATTTGTCTAATCCCCAATCTTCGATCAGGTATTTCATCCGCGCATGACGGCGGTTGGTGCGATCGCCATTATCTCTCTGCGTCGCTACAATTGCTTTCACTAAGTCGTAAACATCGGCTTTGTCTACATAACAAATCGGATCTGCTAATCTGGGAAATGTCTCTTCTTTATCATGCGTCCGACCTAAACCACCACCCGCAAACACATCAAATCCCGTTAATTCTCCCTGAGAATTAGTAATCACAACTAAACTCAAATCTTGGGAATACAAATCAACTGAATTATCCCCTGGTACAGTCACAGAACATTTGAATTTACGAGGCATATAATTAGTCCCGTAAATTGGTTCTTTTTCGTCTTCTAAGTTAGTACCGTTAATGTTGCGTTTTCTCGCTGCTACTACTTCGGGATCTTCTTCGCCAGAAATCACTTTTTCCCCATCTAACCAAATTTCGTAGTAAGCTCCACTTTGGGGAGTTAGTAGGTCAGCGACGTTGTTGGCATATTCCCAAGCATATTTATATTCTGGGCGATTTTTGTAGGGGGCTGGGGGTGCCATCACGTTACGGTTGATGTCACCACAAGCGCCCAGGGTTGAACCCATGTTTTTCACGATCGCTGCGATCGCTGTTTTCAGATTCTGCTTTAAAATGCCATGTAGTTGGAAACCTTGGCGAGTAGTCGCTCTGATTGTCTGATTGCCATACTCATCCGATAATTGATCTATGGTCAAATACAGTTGTGGTGGAATAAATCCCCCCGGACTACGGGTACGCAGCATAAACTGGTAGTCCTTTTCCTGACCTTTCACCCGATTATCTCGATTGTCTTGCTGATAAGACCCGTGAAATTTTAAAATCTGAGTGGCGTTTTCGCTAAAACTGTTTGTATCTTGTAAAAGTTCAGTGGCTACTGGTTCGCGCAAATAATTACTCTGTTCTTTTAAACCTTCTACTTTAGAAAGTTTCCGTGCTGTAGCTGTTGGTGTGGCAAACTGGGTCATGGAACTATTCTGAATTTGAACTTAGGACTTTCCCTGAGATGTTCCTTCCCACCCTTAAGTCTGGATGGTGAAACTTCTGATTTATTAATCCCGGTAATCCGGTCGGAATTTTGGATATTCCCATATTTTATCACACTTAGGATACAAAAGTTTGTTAATATAGAAACTTTTGCTAGTTACTAATTTTCTTAATATTTACCGGAGAATGGGTCAGGAATAATTACCTAGCAGACTTTGGCGCAGCCGATGAATGATATTAATATTTCTTAAGGAATATCAAAAAATCTTGCAAATTGTTACTTTATAACTTGATAATTAAACTCTAGGGACAACAAGTTCTAATTTTTTTAATGGTCACAGTTTGAAGATATGAGAACTGTGGAGTAGTGTATCTGTCTTTGCGATCGGGCTGATTCATTAATTAACATCGCACCTCGGCAAAGATTTGCCCCCAACTTTTCCAAATCATACCAGTCCATTTACATCACTTTCTGGAGTACTCCTAATGTTTGGTTTTATCAAAAATATACTCTCATCGGACAAATCAGACTCAACTGCACCCAAAACAAAAAAGCAGAAAGGTTACTTTTTAGAACTAGATGATTCCGCAACTCCTCAAACCACTAACGGCAGTAAACCAGCCGAAACCCCCAAAGCTGAACCTGCACCAGTGGCAACAACTTCGCCTACTAAAGCGCTAGAAACCGTAACCATAATTGAACCAGCCACAGCTGAAACCAAAACTGAAACCAAACCAGAACCAGCCAAAGCGGAAACCAAGCCAGCTAAAACCTCAATCAAAAAAGCGAAACCTGCACCCGCAGAGAAGCCGGAACCCGCCCCAACTCCTGCACCAGTAGCAGCTACTAAGGAGAAGAGTCAACCAGAAGCAGACAAAACCTTTGCACCCAAGTATCTCCTATCTACTGGTAGCAATGGTCGTCGTCGTCCAGGTGCGAATATGAGTTCCTACTTGGACATGGCGCGTCAAGTCAAAACTCCTAACAATTGACGTACTCCCCTGGTTAAAACCGAGGGGATTCTCAAAAGGATGTTACGAGTCGGGATGAATCCGCGACTCGTAACCTTTCTTCTTGTTTCTTCGATTCTTAACTAGACTATTGCCAGTCCCCGTCAGACCATCTCCACAAGCATTTTCTTCCACGCTGCGTCCCAGCGCCGATATCCCTCGATTACAGATTATTTGTGCAGCAGCTACATCTCTGTGAGTTGTAAATCCGCACTCAGGGCAAGAATGAATCCTATCACTTAATTCTTTTTTCCCTGTATGGGCATCGCATTGAGGGCAAACTTGCGAGGTATAATTCTTCTCTACTTTGGCAAAATATACCCCACGCTTCCAACACACCCATTGCAAGATTGATATGAATTGCCCAAATCCAGCATCTAAAGTATGCTGGCAAAACATACCTTTTGCCCAGACTCGGAAATCTATATCCTCAACAAAAATCATTCCTATATCATCGCAAAGTTTATGAGCTAACTTAAAATGCCAATCCTTGCGAGTATCAGAAATTCGTTGATGTAACCTAGCTATTTTTTGGTTTAATTTATGACGATTGCTTGAACCTTTCGGCTTTTTCTTTAACCTACGTTGCAGTAATTTCAACTTGCCTTGTAGTGTTTGTAAAAATCGCGGACGTTCGACTAATTCACCATCAGAAGTGGCGACAAATTTATCTAGTCCTAAATCAAGTCCTCTTGGGGTCACCGATGGTACAACATCAGGAACATTAACATCACATTCTAATGTGAACATCAAGAAATACCCAGAGGCTTTGCGAACTACCCTGATTTGTTTTAGCTTGAAACCATCTGGTATTTCACGGGATTTGACATACTCCATCCACCCCAATTGCGGTAACTTGACTTGATTGCTTTTCAATATTTGCCCTTTCCCCAATTGCGGATAAACATAAGAACGCATTCTGTATCGATTTTTGAACCGAGGGCAGCCCATTCCCTTCCGTTTCATATCAATGAATGCGGTTTCTAGTTTTCGTAATACTTGCTGTAAAACCTGAGCATTAACAGTTTTTAGTTCTGGATATTTTTCCTTAGCTTCTGTCAAAGCTTTACATTGAACAGCATAATTAGGGAATGGCGCGTCTGGAGACATGATGTACTCACAGACAATTGAACAAGCATTAACTGGAGACTTGCGAGAATTTAGCCAGTCTTTACGTTCCCTTAAAGCGAAATTCCACACATGAAGACAAACATCTATTGTCTGTTCGATTAGTTTAATCTGGAAATCTGTAGGA
Source organism: Floridaenema aerugineum BLCC-F46 (assembly GCF_041929345.1). NCBI lineage: Bacteria > Bacillati > Cyanobacteriota > Cyanophyceae > Aerosakkonematales > Aerosakkonemataceae > Floridanema > Floridanema aerugineum. Next base: position 34,796 of record NZ_JBHFNQ010000146.1, on the reverse strand, counting down.
TTGGCTTTGTATTCGTAAGTCAAAGTTAACACTAGTTTTTACCTTCTACTCAAATTACAGGATATTTTGTAGGAGTGGTGAAGAGAAACACCAGGATAAATCCTCTCTACCGTTTTCACCCACCTGTTAAAACTAGGTGGCTCTCAACGTTTCTTCTGGTAGAAAGGGAACAGGGAACAGGGAACGGGCGACAAGGTGAATTTTTACCTTCTGCCTTCTGCCTTCTGCCTTCTGCCTTCTACCTATTGCTTGAGAAAAGCGAGGCTGCTGTACAACTGAAAAGCTGGGTCCCAGTGGGTTGGCTCTCTGCGGAATAAGGTAATGTGGGATGGAATTTGGTTTAAAAGTTCAACGTAGTCGAGTGCAGTTTCAGCAAAAGGGGTGAAATCAGACCAGACTTTTGCTTGTGGCGTTTGATGGCCCAAGAAATCGAGTAAGCCATTCCAGTTAATTCTCGTGGTAGCTTGCTCTGGATCGGGAACAAAAGTAATACCCTGCTGAAACTGGTAGTTACTATCCCACAACCGCAGAATGCAGTTTCTCGCTGGTAGGTGTAAGTCACAAAATTGAGCGTAGTCTTGGGTTTGTACTTTGCGCTGAAGTTTTCTGCGGAAGTCAAGGTCTACGACTTCTTCAAAAATGGGTAGTTGTCCAAGGACAAGTTGAGTGACTTCTTGCCAGTCAAAAGTTAGGGAACCTAGCTGACCTTGTTGGTTGTAGCAAACTACGGTGGGTTGAGGATAAATTGATTGAAAGTAGCTGACGCGGAAAACGTTGATTTTCTCGATCTCAGCTAATTTTATCCAAAAGCAGGGAATTTTGGCGTTAAGTAATTGTTGACCGTAAAATCGCAGTTCCCCGATCGCACCTGTTCGGAACAACCGCCAACCTCTACTCTGTAATTTTAATCTCGCACTGTAGGGGTCAATATTCATAATCTGAGCAAAGTTTTGGGCGGCAAGTTGTTTCGCCTCGCTACTCACTGGTTCTAAAATTAATACGCCCGGTTGAGTGTCGCTAGGATCGGCTTTAGCTTTAGCGATTTCCTCTCGGCGTTTTTCTTTTCGGGTTTTTTCAATGTTTTGTAATCCCTGACGCGCTTGGGAGACAATTTTCGGGTTGGTAGTATCCCGCAATAACTGACGATAAATAGTTTCGGCTTTTTCCAGTTTGCCTGTCACTTCATGCAAACGGGCGGCGTACAAGTGTCCCCAAGGGTTTTGGGGCGATTCTTTCAGTAGGATTTTAAGTAAACGTGCGGCTTCCCGGTAGTCTTTCCGATCAAAAGCGGCGGCAACTTGGTTAATCATTTTTCCCTGAAAACCTTTTTTATAACCTCTCCAATCTAATAATTCCCTTTTCTACTGGATTGAGATCCCCCACTTCTTAAAGAAGTCGGGGATCTAGGGAATCTAGCTAGCAGCTTCTGCGGTTGCTGCTACTAGGGAAAGGGCAACTATTGGGGCGAGTGTTGCGGTGAGGATACGCTTTCCTAATGATACGGTTTGAAATTCGGCGGCGCGAGCTTCAAGTATTTCCCTCTCTGTCCATCCTCCTTCGGGCCCTGTTGCTATGGTAATTCCTGTGTCGGGAGATGGGGTTAAATAATTAAGTAAATGGGGTGAGTTTCCCCTGGCATAACAAATATATTTTGCTCCATTAACTAAGGAAAAGCTATTTTTAAATGGGATTGGTTCCAAGATTTCAGTAACTATTTGCCGTTCTGATTGTTCGGCTGCTTCGGTGGCAATGCGTCGCCAACGATCGATCTTTTGCGGGCTGGGTTTTAGGAGGGTCCGATCGCTAAGTACTGGCATAATTTTAGTTACTCCTAATTCCGTTGTTTGTTTGACTACTTCATCAAATCCATTTTTCGGTAAGGCTATGATTAGGGTAACTGAAATAGGTAATTCGGTTTTAATTGCGATCGTTTCGAGAATTTCTGCTTGTTGATTTACGAGTTTAGCTAACCACCATTCTCCCTGTCCGTTCATGGCGATGAAGCGATCGTCTTTTTGTAAGCGTAATACTCGACTTAAATAATGATATTGTTCTGGTGTTAGGGTGATTTGTTGGTTTTGGATTTGGGTTGGGGAAATTGTTACCCTTTGGAGTTGAGTCATTTTAAAACGCAGATAAACGCAGATGGTTTATGAAGGTTGTTGGTGGGAGTCAAAAATTGAGGATTTTTTTAACCACAGATATCCACAGATGCACACAGATGCACACAGATGTTAGCGTTATCTTTATTGTTGGGAGGTGGAGGTTTTTTCGAGATTATTGCGAATTATTTGTCTAACTTCCATTAAAATTACTCCTAATCTATTTTTTCCACTACCATCAGCGCCACAACCCCAATAGTAATCAATTGGTGAGTTTTCTACTATTTCTTCTTCACCTGTTGAAAGTAAAACTTCCTGAATATCTGCATGAGTTTGAAATTTTTTTAAGACGGCTTTTCGCATGATCTCTTCTTTGACTTGTTCCCAGTCAGAACGCAAAGGACGTTTTCTGTCACGTCCCATTTTGGCAGCATCTTTGGGGGTTTTTACCTGGCGGATTTGTTCACAATGAGGTGTTCCGGCAAACTTTTGGGCTTGAAAATAATGTTCGCTTGTTGCCCAATAAATTCCATCTAATTCAAATCCGTGAGGCGAAAAATTGGAGAAACAACCATAAGTGCCACGAGTGCTGTAAAAATAAATAGTCATATTTTTTCAGTTTTATCCACAGTGTTAAATAAAGTTTGGACAGCTTCCAGTCATCGGGAACAAAGCATCGCAGGTAAAGTCATTTCTGGCGAGGAGTTTCTCCCTCCTCCCCAGTCGTAGGGGCGATTCATGAATCGCCCCTACCCTAATCCCCAATCCCTAATCCCCAATCCCTAACTGAAGTGAAAAAAAGGAACCATCTTTCGGTATTATAGAGAACTGTCTTACCTAGTTGACCGATAGGTTCGGCTGTTCACACCTTCTGGAGATACTGTAATGTTCACCCTTAAAGTTGTTGTCAATGTTGTCGTTGCCTTCTTTGTCTTACTATTCGTCTTTGGATTCCTCTCTAATGATCCTTCTCGTAACCCCAAACGTCGCGATTTGGAATAATACGAAGTTAATCTACCTCCTAGCTTGTCTGGGCGGGGTTTTCCTCGCCCTCACAGCTATTTATGCGGTTGGGGCTGTGCGTCTGGTTTGTTCGTTCGCTTCGTTGGGGTGAAAAATGCCCTACCCAGATTTGCCACCTACACCACCTGCGATCGTGCAACATTTACCAGCCCAACATCTTGTCCCCGCAGATATATCTTTATCTGCAAAAGATTTGAGCAAAAACTCCGGTGAAGTTGCACAAAATAGCGAAATTTCAGCAAATTTGCCCGAAAAACCTGATGCTGCGCCGCTTCCCGCTAGTACAGCTACTAGCGCCGCTTTGTTGGGTGAAGCCCAAACTTTGGCACTCCCGCAACAACGGGAAGTGGAAGTTAGCGATTGGAAGCAAGAACAGGCTTTTCCTGAAGTTACTAACCCCAGTTTTGCGTCCCAAGAAATCACCCAGGAACTAGATTTGCCTTTGGAAGGGCATATCGCCCCGATTATTGGCCCAATTGAAATTGGGTCGCCAACCCCACCAGTCAATGTTCCGGCTTTGGTGGGGATTGTTGAGGTGTCCTCAGACCGTCAAGAGTTCGATATCATCAGACAAATTTTTACGGCAGAAGGGAATGTGGTGGTGCGTTACCAAGGTGGCGTACTCGATGCCGATCGCGTACAGGGGAACTTGGCAACTCGCGTGACTGTCGCTGAAGGTGATGTGGCTTTTCGGCGCGGAAATCAACTGTTACGTGGGGAAAGGTTGGTTTACAATTTTGTCCAAGATACTGGCACCCTACAAAGAAGTCGGGGAGAAATTTTTTCCCTTACTAGTGGTGTGGAGTTGACTTTTGATGCGGAAACTGCTATAGCGAATCCGGCTTTGGTGGTCGATCGCCCATTGAGCGATCGCTTACTCGAAGACCAACCAGCACAGCAGGTTAGAGGCGCAGAAGGTTTGACTTTTTCCGTAGGCGGTGGGCGGGCTAATGTCAATTTACCAGCAGTCAGAAGCGGTCGCAGAGGTCAGGTAAATCGCATCCGCTTTGAAGCGGAAAATCTGGAGTTTTACCCTAGAGGTTGGACTGCTACCAATGTTCGTCTTACTAATGACCCATTTTCGCCCCCAGAATTGGAAATCCGCACGCCCCGGGCTGTATTAACACGGGAGTCCCCGTTGCGGGATGTGGTAGATACGGTAAGACCACGGATCGTTTTCGATCAGGGTTTTTCTCTACCACTTTTACAATCGCGCTTTGTGTTCGATCGCACGGAACGCGAACCACCCATCGCCCGTTTTGGTTATGATGATGGCGAACGGGGTGGTTTGTTTATTGAAGCTCCTTTAACTTATTTTTTTGGCCCTAGAGTTAGATTACGAGTAACACCACAATTCTTTCTCCAAAGAGCAGTTACTAATGGTTTTGGTAATCCAGCAGAATTGTTTGGTTTAAGAAGTGTCATGACCGCAAGTTTAACGGAACGAACTGTGGTTGTAGCTTCGGTAATTGTGAGAAATTTTGACTTTTCGGAAGAACCAGAACAAAAAGTTCGGGCTTCTTTAAGAGCACAACAAATTATTGGCACTACTTATCCCCATCGCTTATCTCTTGAGTACAGTTTTCGCGATCGCTTATTCAATGGTTCTTTAGGTTTTCAAGATGTTTTCCAATCTTTCGGCGCAGTGTTACTTTCTCCCGTTTTTACTTTGGGAAATACAGGAATTAATCTCACTTATCAATTAGGCGCACAATATATTAATGCCAATACCGATCGCTTAGATTTATTACCCCCTGTATTTGATCTTGAGAATCCCCGCACTCAATTAGGTCGGTTTCAATTTGCTGCTAATGTTAGTCGTGGCATATTTCTTTGGCGCGGTAAACCTTTACCAGCTACCGCAACCGAAGGGTTAAGATATACTCCTTATCCAGTAATTCCTTTTGTACAATTAGTACCCACTTTGTCTGGTAATACTAGTATTTACACCAGTGGAGATACCCAAAGTTCTTTCACTTTTAGTATCGGTTTACAAGGTCAATTCGGACATTTCTCCCGTCCATTTTTCGATTACACTGCTTTTAATATCCGTTTCACTAAGGTGTTTTTAGAAGGTTTATCTCCCTTCTTTTTTGACCGGATTGTTGATGAACGAGTCCTTTCTTTTGGTCTGACTCAACAAATTTATGGGCCTTTTAGAGTCGGGTTTCAATCATCTTTTAATTTGGATACTAGAGAAAGCATCAGCACTGACTTTTTCTTAGAATATAGTCGTCGGACTTACGGCGTTACTATTCGTTATAACCCAGATTTACAACTCGCTGCTGTTGTCCTCCGAGTTAGCGATTTTAATTGGAATGTCGGCGCTGAACCATTCCAAGGTTCCGGTGTCCGTTTTATCGATACAGGTGTGATTCGGGAAACAGATTAGTTGAGGAGATGGGGGGATGGGGGGATGGGGAAATGGGGGGAGAACTCAAAACTCTCCTTACGAGAAACTTTCCCTCCTCTCCAGTCCCGAGTCCCCAATTCTATCTGAATATTTGTTGAATTTCTCGCCAAATTGCTAGCAATAGTTCTTCAATAAAAAACATTGTTCGATCGACTATTTCTAATGCCTGCTCTAAAGGATGTTTAATATAACCTGTGGCAGTAGCTTGAATTTCTATCCAATCTGAGTTATTATTATTTGTAGTATCTATTAGGGAATTTTCTGGATCTCCACCAACCAATTCACCCGGAGAACCTGGACTAAATACAATGGTTTCAACTAAGTTATTAGCAGTGGTTCTCTTCTGAATAATTACTTTTGAAGTTGGCGATCGAAGTTCCCATTGTTCCAGTTTTGTTGCCGGGGGTAAAGGCTGGGAAAATAAATCTGACTCCGTTAACCAAAAGTCAGCATCGCTAGGTTCTAAATTCTGATTATTAGCGTTAGCGAGGTGGGATTCAGGAGTTAATTGGGACGTTTTTCTAGCACCAAAAAAGTATTCAACGGCGGCTTTAATTAAAACTTCAATTCTTAATTTTAAATCAGGGGAATAGTTGGTTTCCTCTGTGAGTGACTCTGGCAATCGAGTATTAAATAACTGGCTGAACTTTTGCGAATGATGGATTAAAAAACCGGGGACATTAGCTATAACCAGAGTACCTGTTTCTATTGTGGCGATCGCGCGATCGACATTTGCCAAAAAAGATGTATCATTAACTTCAGGTGGGTTTTCTGATTCTAGACCCAATTGATTTTGAGTTCGGAAATTTAACTCTTGCTGACGTTCTTTTAACGCTTGAGTTCTCTGTTTTAACTGCAGCGTTCGGTATTGTAACTCCCGATTTTTCACCTCCTGATGCAGTTGTAAAGTCTCTTCTTGAAACAGATTAATTGCACCAGCAACTTTTCCCCTTTGCATCCAACCCATAAATTTTTGCCATAAGCGAATTGGCGGTAAAGCATTTTCGCTACTAGCTGGCGGGGGTAAATACATCCCTGGGCGCAAAGCATCTTGAACTAAACGTTGATGATGCCAATATTCAGCTAATTCTAAACTAATTTGTTTTTTCAGCTGTTGTTGCTGTTGTTGAGTTAAAATATCTAAAATTCCATTTTGCCGATCTATTAATACTAAATGACGATTTTCTGGTAAGGTAGCTATTCCCTGAATTTCCTGATGATTAACGCTAGGATTTTCAACGGTGGAAACCTGACTTTTGGCAGTGCTTACTACCAACTGAGCATCAGAAAGATTGGCAGGTAAAGCCAAAGATTGAACTGTCTCTAATACTTTTTGAATTGGGGTATCGGTGGGGAGGGGTTGTAAAACTGGTTGGGGAGTACTTAAGCCTTGCCAAAAATGTTGTAATTGCTTGCCAGCCAATCTAGCAGATTGAAATAAAAGGTAAATTGGATAAACGAGAATCTGCACTCCCCAGACAGTTGCGACTGTCACTTGTCTAGTAGCACGTTCTCCGCGATCTATCCAACGGCGGGTTTGTCGTGATACAAAATTGAATAATCTACTACGATAGCGATCGGCGGAAGATGGCATAGTACAATCACAGGAATTGCGGGATGAGAAACTCTCAGGAAGAGGTTTACTATTTTACTATCCCCTTTTAAGTTTAAAGTATACAGGTTTCGGGCAGTAATATTGCTAATTTTTTGATTCTACCGCCAATTTTAAGTTAATTTCTGGAGCAAGGGTGATGGGGATGAGCGAAGATAACTTATACAATCAGCAAACTAATTTTGCCAAGATTTCTGATTCTCAATCTCAAAGCGAACAGATATTAGCAGCGATAGAGAAGTTACGGCAACTGGGGCAGGTAGATATCATATCCCATTGGCGCTATTCGCCGACAGATCTTAATTTATCTGATTTGGAAAATTCTGATTTTTGGGAAAATGCGCCTACTGTCGAACTAAACAATAAAGGTTATGTAATTTGGGAACCTGGAAAAAAGGTTTTGTGGCTGGCACAAAAATTGGTAATTCCCGAAACTTTAACTGGCTATCCTTTAAAAGGTTTATCCTTACGTTTAGCCTTAACTTGGTGGGCGGAAGATGTGCAGATTTTTGTGAATAATCAGTTGGTGCAAGCGGGGGATTTATTAGATTACTTTACCAGAGTTTTGTTGAGTAATTCAGTAACTCCGGGCGAGGAAATTATTGTGGCTTTGCGGTTAGTTAGTCCGGGGCATGACCAAGGGGCATTGATGCGTGCTTGCTGTGTTTATGAATCGACCCAAACTAAAATTTTAGAACCAAGTTTTATCGCTGATGAGTTAGCGGTTATTCTCAAACATTGCGAAACTTTTGCCAGAGATAAGATAAGTATTTTAGCAAATGCGATTTCGCAGATTGATTGGTCAGCCCTACCAAACAAAGAAAAGTTTGATGCTGCTTTGGAGTTTTTGCGGGAAAGTTTAAAGGCAGAAATTCCCGATCGCAAAACGAAAATTTCTCTCTTAGGTCATGCTCATTTAGATATGGCTTGGTTATGGCCTGTCAGTGAAACTTGGTTAGCGGCACAAAGAACTTTCACCTCAGTTCTGAATTTACAAAAGGATTTTCCCGATTTAATTTTCTCTCACACTTCGCCAGCTTTATATGCCTGGATAGAAACCCATCGACCAGACTTATTTGCCAAGATTAAAAAACAGGTAGAAGCGGGGGTTTGGGAAGTAATTGGTGGGATGTGGATCGAACCGGATTTAAATTTGATTTCCGGGGAATCGATCGTTCGTCAAATCCTTTACGGTCAGCTGTATTTCCAAGAGAAGTTTGGGCAATTGAGCAAGGTAGCTTGGGTGCCAGATAGTTTTGGTTTCTGCGCGACTTTACCCCAATTTCTCAAACTTGGGGGAATTGAATATTTTGTAACTCAAAAGTTGACTTGGAACGATACAACTAAATTTCCTTACGGTGCTTTTTGGTGGGAATCTCCTGATGGCACAAGAGTTTTTAGTTTCATGTCTGCTTTAATTGGCGAGGGAATAGATCCAATTAAAATGACGAATTACGCGGTTGATTGGGAGATTAAAACCGGGGTGAAAAATGCCCTTTGGCTACCGGGCGTAGGCGATCATGGGGGAGGGCCAACTCGTGATATGTTGGAAACAGCGAAGCGATGGCAAAAGTCGCCGTTTTTCCCGCAGCTAGAGTTCACGAAATCCGAGAGTTATTTGGAGAATTTGCGCGAACAGTTACAGCAAGAATCCCAGCCAATTCCTTACTCGTCGATTCCAGTTTGGCAAGATGAGTTGTATTTGGAATTTCACCGAGGTTGCTATACGACTCACGGAGATCAAAAGCGATCGAATCGTCGGTGCGAGGGGTTGTTGTACGAAGCGGAGTTATGGGCGAGTTTGGCAACTTTAACCACTGGGGCGGTTTATCCGAAAGCCCAATTGGAAAGTGCCTGGAAGCAGGTTTTGTTCAACCAATTTCACGATATTTTGCCGGGAACTTCGATTAACCAAGTGTTTTTAGAGGCGAATCAAACTTGGCAGGAAGTTGAATCAGTGGCGCGGGGAATTTTAGAGAATGCTTGGAGAGCGATCGCATCTCATATCGCCTTCCCTGAACCACCCAAACCAGGTGCTTTACCGATACTGGTGTTTAACTCTCTCAATTGGCATCGTTCCGAAGTCGTCACCCTCACTTTACCGACTGCTGAAACGCTGTGGCAGGTTTGTGACTTGGAGGGAACACCCCTTCCCAGCCAGGATATCGCCGCCGAAAATGGGCAAAAAAGGCTAATTTTTGTCGCACATGATCTGCCATCTGTGGGTTATCGAGGCTTTTGGTTATCTCCGGGGAAAGCTGAAACGCTTGATTTGCCGTTGGTAGATGGGGAAAATCCAGCAGAAAGCAATAGAACGGCTAATCATACTATATATATAGTAGCAAAAAATGAACTAACCAGTTCAAATGACAATTTCGGGGTAAAAGATTGGGTTTTGGAGAACGAATTTCTGAGAGTAGAAGTGAGTGAGGAAACGGGGAATTTGAGGAGAGTTTTTGACAAGGTTAATCAGAGGGAAGTGTTGGAAGGAACAGAGGGAAATCAACTGCAAGCGTTCCAAGACAGTGGACAATATTGGGATGCTTGGAACATCGATCATAATTATGCAAAAAAACCTTTACCGCCAACCCAATTGCAATCGATGGAATGGATAGAAAAGGGAGAGATTAGACAAAGGTTGCGGGTAAGGAGAAAAATCGGGAAATCGGAGTTTGTGCAGGATTATGAATTGTCAGTGCGATCGCAAATTTTAAAAATCAGCACGAAAGTAGATTGGCAAGAGAGACAAGTTTTAGTCAAAGCAGCATTTCCGTTGAATGTAACTGCGGAAATGGCGACTTACGAGATAGCTTGCGGCGCGATTCAAAGAAGAACCAAACCGCAAGAACCAAGAGAAACAGCGAAATGGGAAGTTCCCGCATTACGCTGGGCAGACTTAAGTGAAGATGACTACGGAGTGAGCTTGTTGAATGATTGTAAATATGGCTATGATAGTCAACCAAATCAACTGCGATTAACACTTTTAAGAAGTCCGAATTGGCCCGACCCGGAAGCAGACAAAGGCGAACATGAATTTACTTATGCCCTTTATCCGCACCGGGGAAATTGGAAAAGGGCGCAAACAGTTCGGCGGGGTTACGAATTAAATACACCATTACAAGTAATGGTGCTAAACTCTGTAAAAGAAAATCCGAATCCAACTTTACCTGCGGTTAGTCGATTGCTAGATTTAACAGACGAGAATCTAATTTTAATGGCGGTGAAACAGGCGGAAGGAAACTCGAACGAATGGGTGATGCGCTGTTACGAATGTCACGGGGAAACAGCAGAATTAAAATTGCAAAGTGACTTAGTGGAGATAGTGCGATCGATAGATTTGTTAGAAAGACAACTTGACGCGCCCCAAAGGTCATCGGAAAGAGAAACCTGGAAAATAGACCCTGGGAAAATCGCCAGTTTCGGGATTACAAAGGCAGAAGGCACAAGCAAATAAAAAGGAAAAATCTAGAACCAAAATCAAAAATATTTATCTTCATCCGCGTTCATCTGCGTTCATCTGCGTGCATCTGCGGTTCATCTGTGGTAAAAAAAGAATTCGCATCCCAACCAGGAATATCAGTGAATCATCTGTGTTCATCTGTGGTAAAAAAAAGAATTCGCATCCCAACCAGAAATATCCGTGAATCATCTGTGTGAGGTCGTGATAAAATTATCTAGATTTGTCAGAATAGCAGAGAGAAAGAAATGAGTAAAAAGGCATGGGGAAGCATGGGCGGAAGCTTGTTAAAGAAAGTGGTAGGATTAGCGATCGCACTTACCCTAATCACCACCACTTTCATAGCGACACCTGCCGATGCCGCAACTAATGCACAATTCAAAATTCATTGCATGAATCGTGTAATGTATTACGGAAATCTGCGGCGTTCTGAAATTAGTGAAACGGCGGCGAATAACGCTTGTCAAAATGCCTCAACAGCCCCAGAAAGTAGCTATATTAGTAGTTGTATGAACGACTTAATGTACAAATCGAATACTGTAATCAGAGAGAAAATGAATGCCGTAGCAGCGGCTTCAGTTTGCCAAAAAGCGACTACCCCAATTATGGTACAAAAAGTGAGTAAATGTATGAAAGATACCATGTATGATGCCAATGGTCACTTAAGAAGAAGTGCCAATGCTAATAGAGCAGCGAAACAGTGTACATTTTCGGAAAATTAAAGGTTTAAAAAAGAGTTCGCATCCTAACTTTGAAACATCAGTAAATCATCTGTGTTTATCTGTGTTCATCTGTGGATATCTGTGGGAAAAAACAGAACTCGCATCCTAACCAAAAACCTAATAAATCCAAAAATAAGCAATTACCAAAGTCACCAAAGTTAAAGGCAAACCAAAGCGCAAATGTTGCCCAAAAGATAACCGATAACCTTGCTTACCACCCAACTCCGCCACAATCAAATTAGCTACCGAACCCAAAAGCGTCAAATTCCCTGCTAAAGTAGAACCCGCCGCTAAAAGTAACCAAGCTTTCGTATCGCCGTGAGGAATCATTGATTGTAAAACTAAAACTGCTGGAACATTAGAAATTAAATTAGAAAGTACTACTGTCACCCCCAACAAACTGGGAGGCGCTTTTACCAACTCAGTCAAATCATCTAAAATTCCTAATTCCTGAGTCGCTTTAGTAATAATAAACAATCCGGCAAACATTGCCAATAAATCCCAATCTACAGCCTTTAAAATTCGCTGCGGTTTCAACCGCCGAGTAATGAATAAAAAAGTTGCTGCTATCCAAGCTGATTCTGCTAAAGGTGCACCTGCTAAAAAAGCTATTAAAAGTCCGATCGCAACTAGCAAACTTTTAATCAATAAAGGTTTATATAAACGGTAACGAATTTTGGGAGATGCAGGAAAAGGATTAAAAGAACGCACTTCAGGATATAACCAATATAACCAACCCACTTGGACAATTAAACAAATAAAAGCAACAGGTGTGAGAGAACGGGCAAATTCCAAATAACTAATCCCGGAAAAAGAACCGATGAGAATATTTTGGGGATTTCCACTTAAAGTCGCTACCGAACCTAAATTCGTTCCTCCCGCCAAAGCTAAAAGATAAGGAAGTGGATTAATTGATAAAGTACGACATAAACTAAGAGTTAAAGGAGTCAAAAGAATTGCAGTTGTATCATTGAGAAATAACGCCGATAAAATCCCACTGCCAAAAGTAATCGCCAGCAAAATCCCCAAAGGGCTATTGGCAAAGCGAGTAAAAAATCCCAATGCTAACTGAAAAAAACCTGCTGCACCCAAACAAGAATTAACCACCATCATTCCCAGCAAGAATACAATGGTTCCAGGATCGATCGATTGCCATGCTTCTTGCAGATTTAATACACCTAAAGCTACCATAAAAGCTGAACCTGCGATCGCAATCGTAGCGCGATTCATTCGCAAGGCGGGTAAATATCCCAAACCTAAACCGAGATAAGTTAAAGCTAATACGATATATTTAACCAATAACATCATTTAACTCTTTTTGCCATGTAAATATCTGGTTTTCCCCAACCATTAGCATCTGGCATGACTCCGACAATTACAAAACCCATTTTTTGGTAAAATTCGTAGGGATGACCGCGCAAATTTTTAATCTTAGCGATATGTTCAAATACCTTGGGATAAAGGTCAATATTTGCCAGAGAAGTCATGCCGTCTTCGTCATCAGCACCCACCCAAAGTGTAATTCCTCCCCGTTGTTTTACTTGTGCTTCTAAATCAGTGACTAATGCCTTACCAATTCCTTGCTTTTGAAAGTCCGATCGCACAACTAAAGGATGCAATTCCCAAACATTACCATCATAATGACTCATCCCGCCAATCCAACCTAAAACCTGATGCTTTTCATCAACAGCAATTCGACTAATTCTATCCTCGCCCAAAGATAACTTTACTTCTGCCAAAGCATCTGTTAAACTAGGCCAAGCATTCGCCCAATGAGTTTTAAACCCTTCAAATAATAAAGCAGCTGTTTGTGTAACAGCTTCGCGATCGTCAGCAACTAAATCAATAATTCGCCAATTAGTCATTTGTTATTGGTCATTAGTCATTTGTGAACTATTATATTAATGACCAATGACCAATGACTAATTAACTAATTGGCGAAACTGATTTACAACTTTGTCTAATGCAACTGAATGGGAAGCTTTAAATAAAATGCGATCGCCCGATTGCACCAATTCCTTTAATCGATCTACAATTGCTTGATGATTAGTAAAACATTCACAAGGAATACCCGCAGCACCATTAGCGATTTCCTGTGTTTCTGGATCGTCCACCAAAATCAACAACTGATCTAAATTTAATTGCTTGACTGTCTCGCCAACTTGAAAATGTAATTGTGCCGATCGATCTCCCAATTCCTTCATCGTTCCCAAAACAGCAATATGCCTTTTTCCTGGTGTTTGAGCTAACAAATGCAACGCCGCCACCATTGATTCTAAACCTGCATTATAAGTTTCATCTAGAATCATTAAATCATTAGGTAAATCGTAACGTTTCGCCCTACCTTCTGGTAATTGTACCGCCAAACCCTGACTAAATTGAGTCAAATCAATTCCCAAAACCTTCGCCACCGCCAAAGCAGCTAAATAATTTTGAGCATTGTGACGACCTGGTAAAGGTAAAGGTAAGTTTATTCCCTCCACCATCATAGTTTGCCCGTCAACTAACTGACCTTGCAAATCCCCATTTTCCAAACCATAAGTTACCGTTTTTCCCTGCCACAATCTTTCCGCCGTTGCCATTAATAACGGATTATCTGCATTTAAAATTGCTATACTATCTTCTGGCATTTCTGTCAATAACTCACATTTAGCTTGAGCGATCGCTTCAACCGAACCCAACCGTCCAATATGTGCCGTTCCCACATTAGTAATTACACCAATATTAGGATGTACTATTTTTGACAACAAAGCGATTTCTCCCTGCCCCCGCATCGCCATTTCAATCACCGCAAAATCATGTTCTGAATTCAGTTCTAATAAAGTTTTTGGTACGCCAATTTCGTTATTGTAATTTGCCTGAGTTTTCAGTACCTTTCCCTGAGTTGCCAATAGTGCCCCAATCAATTCCTTAGTAGTAGTTTTACCGAAAGATCCTGTAACACCGATTACCGGAATCCTCAGATGATTGCGCCACCATTGCGCGAGCGCCTGATAAGCTTGTAGAGTATCTTTAACAACTAACTGTGGGATCTCCTCTCCCACCTGACTACCGAGATCTTTGCCCGTCACCACCGCCACAGCACCCTTTGCTACGGCAGTTTGCACAAATTCGTGTCCATCAAAGTTGCTGCCTTGCAAAGCAACAAACAGATCCCCACACTGAATACTGCGAGTATCCGTAGAAACGCCACTAATTAAGTAACTTTTCGCTGTATCGGTCAAACTTTTTGGTGTAGCTAATAAAACTTCAGACAATTGAGATATACTAATTGAAAAGGGCATGGTCAAAAATCAAACCTCAGTGAAACTTGAATCACAGCCCGTAAGTTAACAGAATCTTTAAATAAAATCCAGCTTCTTTCTGAATGTCTTTATGAAAATACTATGTAGTAGCGAATTAGATATGGCATCTTAGTAGTGAAATTACTTTTATAGTGGCAAAAAATACAAGGGGTGATAACCCCTTGACAAACTCTACTTTACTTGGAAACCTTTTAAAGGTGATGAATTCATCAATTAGTTTCTGAGTAAAACTCAATGAAACAGTACAGAACAACCAGACTGAGTTAAAGTGATGTAAGTCACTGGGACTCTTTAGATAGTCTGGTTAGGATCGAGACAAACATGGAAAAAAAACATGGCAAGCTAAACATTCAAAGCAATGACAGCAAGCATCTACTTGACTCTGAGTGTGCTAAAATTCCGCACTTAGAAAGAATCAGGCAAATAAATTCAACGAAAGAAAACAGGAAATGACAATTAACAAGTCATCCTTTTCTACAAGGTTTCCTTAAATCCTCATCAGGAGAGATTGACAGTTCATTAAAAGTGAGAAATCAGGATACAAAAACTGTTGTTGCCAGAATTATATGCGCCCTGGTAAGAGAAAGGGAAAAAAAGTGACTACTAGGAACGAACCATACACACGCCAGTCCTCTTTGGCAGAACAAAAACTGTATCAACACTGGCTAAAATTAGTACAAGTCGAACCGCCAAACCGCCTGATTGAACGCTTTAAACTTTTGTTCATAGAAGGTGGGACATATCCTGAGAACGAAATAATGCAGGCGTTGGATGAGATTATTAGCGCAAAAGACGCTGAGGCGCAATTTAAATTTGTGCTGAACCGATGCTGCCATATTTTAATAAACCGTTGGCAAATTCATCCGCAACAGCGATCGACAATTCCCCAATTAATAGCCTGCTTTGAAATTCAATCTACTCATTTTAACCGCTCGTTCCGTCACAAATCAGTCAGATGCTTGCGGGAACTAATTAAAAACTTCCGCCAGACGGAACAATACACTACTCTGCAACGGTTATCGCAAGCAGTAACTAAAACAGTAGCACAAAAAAGTGAAATAAAAACCACACCCCTAGCCAAGTTAATAAATCGCTACCCCTACTTATATGACCATTGCTTACTCAGTGAGGATAGCACCTATGAAGACCAGCAAGCGATCGGGAAAATGCGAACTGAAGCCCAAAGAAATTATGAAATAGAATTATCGCAATACATCACTCACCAAGTAAGACAAATTCAAGTAGCACGTCAGAGACCAGAAGAGCATCCCAAACAAATCATTCGTCCAATTAACAACCCTACTTTATTGACTGATAACGAACTGTTTTCTGCTGTAAAACAATACGTTGGTAAAGTTGAAGGAGCTTATAGCTATCGTGACTTAGCTCATAGTTTCGTCACTCATAGTAGCCAAACTCGTACATATAAAGACTTGAAAAAAGAACTCTATGCTTATTTGACATCTTCCATCGATCCCAATTATGGGAACCGCCAATTTAATAAGCAGTTATACACCTATTTGCAAAATACACTGCCCCACAACGATTCCCAACCAGTTAGTGAATTTTTAATCATTAGAACCTGTAGCAACCTATTAAACTTTTTGGTAGTTAACAATCAGAAGCAAACCCAACATTTTGTATTTATAGATTTGGTAGCTAATTTGGGTACTACCAGAACAGTAGGTCTACTACTAAAACTGGTGCTAATTTGCCGGAAAGTTAAACCTTACTTAGAAAAGCGATTTTCCATTTTATTTAATCACTACGAGTCAAGCGTTGGAGATGCCGTAATGTGGCTGATTCAATGTCTAGAAAATTTAAATATTGCCCTAAGCATCCACTTTGGAGCAGTAGACCTTTCTTACTTAAGCCGACTGAAATAAGCATGGCTGCAACCCCCGATCTCCTTCCGAGCTAAGGATTTCATGTTAAAGTACTAGTCGTGAATCAAGTTCGGTTGTAGGCTTTGTTCTTTGTTGCAGAGTATAGGCTTCTGTTTTGGCGGGCAGATCTCCGAAACTAGGTTCCTCAATTGACTTGCATTAGGAGATATTGCCTTGCTGATTTATCAGTTCTCTAGGTGAACCTAATTAAATTTACGGCAAAAACAAACCGAGCGCACTAAATAGTACCAAACGTAACAGATGGAGAAGAAAAAATGACCCAAGTCCTCTTAGGTGAAAATGAAGGATTAGAGTCCGCGCTACGTCGATTTAAGCGTCAAGTTTCTCGCGCCGGGATCTTGGCTGATGTAAAAAATCACCGTCATTTTGAAACCCCCTTAGAAAAACGCAAACGCAAAGCAGTCGCCGCAAGACGTAAAAGAAGAATGCGGTGAACTACCCCAACTAACCTTCGGCTGTGCTCAGGTCGAAGCCTAACAGTATAGTTGGGGCTTCTAGCTTCACAGGGGAGTGCCTCAGAACGGATTTGCGTCCGCCCTTTGGTCTTACTTCCCCTCCACTAGCAGAAACGGCTGTTCCATCCGTCTTTAGTATTCTGATTCCGCATCAAGAACGGGAAGTTTCTGCTACAACTTGGCGGTTATTGTAGAGACTCATTGCCTTTTCCACGCCCTGTTTTAAACTTAGTTCTACTGCATCTACAACTAGTTGAATAACATCCGACATTAGCCCAGTTTCGTTACTAGAAAAACGGCCTAAAACGTGGGAAATCGGGTCTTTGTCTTCTGTGGGAGTTGGTGGTTTACCGATCCCGACGCGCAACCGGGGAAATTTATCTGTATTTAGGTGTGCGATCGTCGATTTCATCCCATTATGACCACCAGCCGAACCTGACAACCGTAAACGAATTTTCCCCAAAGGTAAATCCATATCATCATAAATCACCAACACTGAATCTGGAGACAGTTTGTACCAATCCGTCACAGCCCGAATCGACTGCCCAGAAAGATTCATGTAAGTTAGTGGCTTAAGTAACCGGATTTTTCCCGTTGAGACAGCCAAACCTTCACCAAACAACCCTTGAAACTTGCGATTTTCCGATAAAGTAATTTGCCAACGCTGCGCCAGGGCATCCACCGCCATAAAGCCAATGTTATGCCGCGTTTGTTCATACTTGCTGCCCGGATTTCCCAACCCTACAATTAATTGGGGAATCACTAACGCAGGTGAATCGGCTGCCGAACTCATAACTATTAAATACCTTAACTTTTTTGGGTTGTTTCCGAGTTAGTCTTAGCAACTTCTTCAGACTTAGCTGGTGTTGCTGACTTCATCGAAGCTTCTAACTGTTGAGCTTCTCGTTGAAACTCACTTTCAAATTCCTTAGAAGCATCTTGGAAACCGCGAATCGCTTTACCGAAGCTGCGACCAATTTCTGGTAACTTTTTCGGGCCAAAAACTAATAACGCCACTACCAGAATCACTGCCATTTCCGGCAGTCCAATGCCAAATATATTCAAACCTTTACCCTCTCTAACTCCCTCAAATAATTTATAGCACTTCAGTTTTGTTCCCGGTAGAACAAAAAAACCCGGTCAAGCCGGGAAAGCTGAAAATTTATCTCATCACCTTAGATAGCCAGAAATTATCTCCCCAGGCTTCTCCAATCTACCTTGAAGCTTTCTAGAATCAGCGATGAGTTGTAGATTTGCAGAATAATCAACAGAAAAACCAAAAACAGTACCATGAAAACTCCCATTACCGGAGTCGTTCCCCAACCGGGAGCAACTTTACCATACTCCGAGTTTAAGGGTCTAAGTACATCTCCCAACCAAGTTCTTTGTGCCATGTGTCACCTAGTATGAATCTAAAATACTTATACTGTGGCAAGAAAAACGACAAGTTTAGCCCACTGCCTAGACTATGAGCTAATTTGGCGCTTTCGTAACGTTCTGTAATATTATAGAGGAATCGTACTCATAAATTTATCTTAGATATGGAACCCGCAACAGTTCTTAGCATTTCCATCGGCGTGGTGATTATTGCCATTACTGCTTTGTCTATTTATACAGCTTTCGGGCCTCCGGCAAAGCAACTGAGCGATCCCTTTGAAGATCACGAAGACTAAACCCCACAGGGTTTAGCCTCAGCTAAGGTTAAACCCTCAAAACTTCAACACTTAAAAAACTAATACTTATTAGCAGTGTTACGAAAGTGACAAAGTATTTTCCGTTTTTTTATTAATAAGTAGTTGTATTGCTTAATAGTGATTTAAAACTTATGGTAAATCAACTCAAAATTATGAGTCTTTAATTAAGTTTATTTTCCAAGAATGATTGAATAATAAAGTTTTATTACGAAGAATCAATATTACAGATAAACATCTAGTGCGAATCAGAAGTTTAGGATAGAATGCTTTCGTTCGGCTGAAAAATTCTGAATTAGCCCTTCAGAAATTAGCCACAAACAAGGAGACAGATATTCATGGAAACGCTTGCATATTTACATTGTGCTTCCACTAGTGAGGAGATTGCTCCTGTTGAGCCAGTTTTCGGAGAAGATGATGCCTATTTATTTGATGGTGTCGTCAGCGTTAAAAGACTCTCCAGCTTAGCTTTGTTGGGACTTCTGCCTCTCTCTGTTGCTTTCAGCGTGATGGCTAACCCCAGTGCTGCTCAAGCTGGCGGTTGTGGTTACAGCCATTGTGGTGGTTATCATCGTCCCCACTACAGGCTGTATAAGAAGGTAGTGTTCAAGAAGATTGTATACAAGAAAGTTGTGTACTTCTACAAGAAACGCTACAAACACTACTGCTATCGTCCGAAAATTCGTTGCAAAGTAGTTTGCTACAAAGTAAAACCCTGCTACCGTCATCACTATCGCCCAGCTTGCCACTAATTTAGGTGGTGGGATGTAGCTTGGGAAGCAGAAGTATAACTATCAATTCAAGCTAAAAGTAACTTGTATCCACAAGTGAACAGCTAATTAAATAAATAGGCGTTGCACATCATAAAGTAATGGCAACGCCTATTCCGTTTTTTGGTGGGAAAAATTTTTAGACTATACCTTGTCCCCGATGGCGCAGATCGTTTTCCATCGTTAATTTACCTTGTTCGTCTTCACTTAAATCGTGGATTTCTTGAGCGCGTTCTGCGGTGAGTTCTGCTTCTTGTTCTCTTAAATCTCCGGGTTCGTTGATGTACATTTCTGGTTCGATCGCAAAGTTATTGACCAAACCTTCTTTATCAACAGTATATCCCTGAGTAGTATCAATGCTACCGGAATCTGTTTGGTCGTTAGTTCCCGCTTCTGCTTCCCGTGCTTTGCCAGGAGTAGTTTTGTAAGTATCGCCTTCTCTTTCCTTCCGCGCTGCGGTTTCTGCGGGGATTATATGGGGATCGTAGTTGTCAGATTGGACGCGATCGGATGAATCTGCAACAAAATGTGGGGTTTTATCTTGCTCATTCATAATCTAACTTCCTCAAAATTAAACCTTTGATATTTTCAGAGTAATTTATGGTTTAGTTGAGGAGTAACTGTCTAGGGTGAGAAGTTGCGATCGCTTCCGAATCATCCTTTAGACTAGTAGACAATGGCAGCAAAAAAGTTTATTTTGTAACCGCTTAATAGTGACCTAACAACTCTGAAACCATTCTAGCGTCATTGAGATTAGTATCTCGTAAATCGGCATCATTGAGAATTGCCCCAAACAACTTTGCTTGAGATAAATTCGCCCATCGTAAAACAGCCAAAGTTAAATTAGCATTCTGAAGATTCGCGTTTTTCAGATTAGCACCTTCTAAATTTGCACTGGTTAAATCAGACTTACTTAAATTAGCACCTGTCAAATTTGCATTATAAACATAAGCATTAATTAACTTAGCTCCCGTCAAATTAGCCCCGGTTAAATTAACCATATTCATCAAAGCTTTACTTAAATCTGCATTGGTGAAATTAGCCCTGCTTAAATCCGCCTGACTTAAATTAGCTCCTTGTAAATTAGTGTTGCTCATGTTAGTTTGAATCAGTTTAGCTCCCACTAAAGTCGCTGTTACTAGATTTGTTCCTTTAAAATTGGCATTGGATAAATTAGCATCTTTCAAAGTAGCATCGCCTAAATAAGCTGCACTGAAATCAGCATTAGTTAAGTTAGCGCTTTCCAATTTAGTACCTTCCAAGTCAGCATCATTAAGTTTAGCACCTGACAAATCAGCGGCTCCTAAATTAGCATTAGTTAAGTCAGCTTCCCGCAACACCGCATCTTTTAAAAGGGTATTCATCAGGTTAGCATCTCGCAAATCAGTTCCTCTAAGTTTGGCATCTCGCATTCTCGCACCCCGAAAATTAGCACCTCGCAATTTAGCATCTCGCATCATGACTCCGCGCATTTTGGCATTTTTTAAATTAGCTGATTCTAAATTTGCACCTCTGAGAACTGTATTTTGCAATTGCGCGTCTTGGAGGTTAGCATTTTTTAAATTAGCTCCTTCTAACATGGCACCTGCTAAGTTAGCATTAGTTAAATCTGCACCCTGAAAATTGCCTCCCCGTAAGTCGATTTTACTTAAGTCACAATTAGGACATTTGTTAGTTGCCAATAGTTGTTTAACATGAAGTGGGTTAGCAGCTTGTACGGAAGTTGCTAAAAAGATTGAGGTTAAAGAAATTACCAAACTCCAGATGTGTTTTTTCATAAGAACCTAATGGATATTTCTGCTCAGATCCCCTCAGATCCCCGACTTCACAGAAGAAGTCGGGGATCTTAATAATTAAATACCATGACTTTTGCCAATTACCCAATGTCGGCGGAAAAATCTCGCTAAAGCTGTTTCTTCTAATGATAAAAAAATCGGACGACCGTGAGGACAGGTGCGGGGATGACGGGTGCGCTGCCATTGTTCTATTAATGTTTGCATTTCTGGTAAAGTTAGGGGTGTACCGTTGCGTATGGCGCTGCGACAAGCAACAGCAACTTGCGCTGTTTGTAAGTCTCCTCCTAAGCTTAATTCTCTTAAAGCATCTGCACAATCTGGCCTTTGGGAAAGTAATGCTGGGGCGCTACGAATTGCCCAAATTTGTTCGCCAAAAATTTCTATTTCTAACCCGATGTGTTGTAATTGTTCTAATTGTTGCGGGGAAAGTTGATTGAGAATTATTGGAGGTTCTAAGGGGACTATTTGCCAATGTTGGCAGATTTGTTCGTATAATACTCGTTCGTGGGCGATATGTTGTTCTATTAACCATAATCCGGCGGGGTGTTCTGCTACTATGTAGGTGTTATTGACTTGGGCAACTGCCCGAAGTTCCATTAAGTTAATTTGGTCTTTTTTTGCTGTTTCTGGTTGAATGGTCCGATCGATCTTATAACTAGCTTTCTCTTCAGCAGCAGTGAGTAATTTTCCGACTCTTTGATTATGAGCGGTTTCTGAGATATTATTAGGGTTAAGATTTAATGCTTGTTCGATCGCACTCAATATCTGTTTCTGCAAGTAACTAATACTATGCAGATAAATTTCTGCTTTTGCTGGGTGACGATTCCAATCTATTTGATTGGGAGAAATTTTTAAGTGTAAGAAACAGACAGGAAAGCGATCGCGTGGTAAAGTGCGGGCAAATGCTGTTAAAATAGTTTGTTCTATTTCTGATGATTTAATAATTCTGCCATTTGTTGCCACTTTCACCCAATCAGAACGGCGACGATGACATCTATCTGGTAAACCCAAAACTAATTCTAAATATTCTGAATTTTCCAAATCTGCTAATAATTCTACTTTTAAATGTTGCAAATCTCCTAATTTTAGATCGCGGATAATTTGCGGTAAAATGTCTTGGGCAGTGGTTCCGGGACTAATGGTAAACCAAGGGCGATCGCTTTGTTCAACTTGCCAAGTAATCTGGGGATGACAGATAGCAATTTGGTGAATCATTGCTTGTAACGATCGCATTTGTTGGACAGGAGTTGGTAAACCTTGACGACGCACAGGCCAATTACCGAATAAATTAGAAACAGTGACTATAGTTCCGGGTGCAATGGCGATCGCTTCTTCAATTACGGGTTCTCCCAAGTTATCATATAAAATGCGCCATCCTTCAGAATTGTCGATCGCCCGACTAGCAATTTGTAAATCTGATAATTGCGCTAAACTATGTAAAGCTTCCCCGCGAAAACCTAAAGTAGTAATCTTCCATAAATCATCATAATCATGAATTTTACTAGTACTATGGGCGGTTGCTGCTAAACGCAAATTATCTAAATCCATCCCACAACCATTATCCGCAACTCGAATTCGCCAAAGATCTGCCCAAACAGAAATCACAATTCTCGTTGCACCTGCATCTAAAGAATTTTCTACTAATTCCCGAACAACTGCTGCTAAAGAATCAATTACTTCGCCAGCCGCTATTAAATTTACAACTTCTTTAGGTAAGCTTTGAATAAGGGAAGATGCCATAAAATTAAGTTTAAGGTAAAATCAATTAACTCAACAGTAGAGTAAGTCAGTGATAATCATTGGTGAATAAACTATCTTACAACTTTTTTTACAAGCTTTAGAAATAGTCGATCGCATCTCGCTCCCCAATCATCCCGTCATCATCAGAATTCGCCAAAACTTAGAAGCGTTACGCAGCTTTCATCAACTCCTCTCTACCAAAAGAAAGAGAGTTGTAGGTATCTATACGATCTCCCTGAAGAAAGATTAATTCTGGGCGACAGCTAGCTACATTTCTAGCAGATGTAGTTGAGGAAATAAACATGGAAAATAATCTGGAAAACAACCTGGAAAATATGTCAGATAAAATGCACGACGCGCAAGAAACCGTTAAAGAAAAACTGTCTGACGATATTAAATACTCTGGTGATAAAGTTTCTGAAGCAATTTTAAATGCTAAGGAAAAAATGCCCAATATTATTCCTACTCCTCCGGGAATCAAAGCGCAATCTTCTGCTCACGACTTAAAATCTCGTTTAGAGTGGGGCGAACCAGCATTGACTATTTTGGATGTGCGCGATCGCGAAACCTTCAATAATGGTCATATCATGGGCGCAATGCCGATGCCAATGGAACAATTATCACAAGGTATTGAACCTTCTCCTTCTTTAGCTCTCAACCGTGATATTTACATTTACTCTGACAGTGATGAGCAAACTTCTCAGGCTGCCAGCCAATTTCGTAACTCTGGCTTTGTCAACGTTTCCGAACTCCAAGGTGGTTTAGCCGCATGGAAAGCGATCGGTGGGCCAACTGAAGGTGTCGTTGAGTCGATGACTCCTCCCACCGCAGGCGATTACAACGTAGTCAGCCGGATCTCTGAATCTGCAAAATCTGCAAAGCAGTAATTACTCACACTTGTACCAAGAGGCAGAGCCTCAGTTTTTGTTCCCTGGTTGAACCAGGGAACGAGACGAAAGGAGGTTCTACCTCTTTTAATTCTTTTTTTGCCAAGTTGGATACAAATGCACGAATTATCACTTATGTAAATACTTTTACTATAAAAATTTGCAATATCTGAAATATGTTGTTACATTGCAAGTATTGTCAATGAAGATGTAATGCGCTATGAGCCGGATTTTGGATTTGATTCCTAGCCCCACACCCTTACGGGAGCAATGTTTGGTTTATGACTTGAAAACCCGCCTGGACTGGGGAGAGCCAGCTTTAACGATTATTGATGTGCGCGATCGCAACCAGTTCCGCACCAGCCACATCTTAGGTGCTGTACCGATGCCGATCGACCAATTAGTAGAACGCGCCCGCGCCAGCTTAGAGTTCAACCGCGATATCTATATATATGGTGAGACTGATGAGGAAAGTGCGATCGCCGCTGCCAAACTACGTGCAGCCGGATATATCAACGTATCGCAAATCAGGGGTGGTTTACCTGCATGGAAAGCTGTAGGATATCCGATCGAAGCTATCCCATTTGCCAGCAACCTCTACTTATAAAAATTCCCAATATCATTCACGTAGGACAGGCATCTTGCCTGTCATTCGACTTAAAACCTAACCTCAAAAAACTATTTAGCCCGGTATTTACCGGGCTTTTAATTTGATTCACAGTATTTAAAATTTTGCATTTTAAATTGTTGAGTTCAACAACCCATAGCTTCATAACTCTTGGCTTCTAATTCCAACATAGCATCAATCATTTGTTTGGCATTATAAAGTGATTGACCCATGTTGCTCACCCGGACACCATATTGAATGCCTGCATATTTCCATTGCAGCCACATTTCGCCTTTTCTCTTAAATGGTCGCAGATAAATAGGAATAGCATGATAAGTAGTAACTGGGGTTGATTTAACCATTGTGATAGCTCTCGCTCCTTGACGATTAAGTATGTCTTTGTGACTAACGAGCAGCTTGCACCCCGATTTTTTGCTTGTTTTCACTGTAGTTGACTAATTCATTTATACTTATATATCTAACAATGATTTTGATTTGGTAAATCTATCCTAAGTCCCTAGATAAAAGAGTTTTGGCTCTTTCTACAGATAGAAACATATCTGTAGGAGTAATTCATGAATTACCCCTACGGATATGTTTAACGCGCATAGTACATCGGCAAAGTTACAGTGACAGTTGTTCCTATTCCTACTTCACTTTCTATGGCTATGTTGCCTTTGTGTAATTCTACACACTGTTTTACCACTGATAAACCTAGCCCGATGCCTTCTACCTTACCAACATTGCTACCTCGATAAAACCACTCAAAAATATGAGCTTGTTCTTTTGGGAGAATGCCAATCCCAGAATCTTCAATCCGAAGGATTATTTCTTTACCTTCAGTAATTAAGTCAAATTGAATTTCGCCTCCTTCAGGAGAATAGTTAATAGCGTTAGAGAGGAGGTTTACCAAAATATATCGCAGTAATTTTTTATCCAAGCAGGCGTTAGTATGTTCGCATTTGGCAGAGAAGTTAATTGTGTGTGTTTTCTCTTCACAAAATGGTGCTTCGGCGAGCAGTTTTTGGCAGAATTGTTCTAGATCTAATATCGATCGGCTAACTTGTAATTTTCCTGCTTCTGCTTCACTGATTAATATCAAGTCGTTGAACAACTGGTTAATATGTTTAACACTGGCTTTTAAGTTTTGTAGTTGCTTAGTTTTTCTTTCTGCGCTCCAGTCTTGCGAATAATTGGTCAAAATATCGGCGGAAGCGAAAATGTTAGCTAAAGGTGTGCGAATCTCTTGGGAAACTATGGAGATTAACCGCGCTTTCATTTGATGAAGCTGTCTTTGTTTACAGAGTGCTTTGTTAATCTCTATGGCTATTTGCTTATGTTTACTAATGTCTCTGAAAGTAACTACGACTGCATTACCTTCTATTAGGGAATCATCTTCTAACGGACTGAGGGTATATTCGTAATCAGCTACTCCGTTAATTCCATACAAAGTCAATTCATCTATAATACTGACTTTTGTTGATGCAACTGTTTCTATTTGTTTGTCAAACTTTTCGACTATTTCTGGGGTAAATCCTAAGTCGGGACTAGTTTTCCCAACTATTTCTGTGGCTGCTAAACCAAAAATTTTGGCAGCAGCTGGACTAGCATAGAGGTATTTTCCGGTTTCGTCAATTAGGCAAATTTTAGCTGGCGAAGCGCTGAGAATTCGATCGAGCATTCGCCACTGTTTTTCCATCTCTTCAGCTTGTTTGCGTTGGGAAATATCTTGAATTTGCCAACGCAATCCAATTACATATCCGTAAGTGTTTAGTATTGGTACAGCAATACAAGCGGCTGGTAATGGTTGTTTATTTCTGGGTTGAATTTCTAATTCCCATTCTTGAGTTGTTTTGCTTCTTTTTACGTCAGTTAAATAATTGCGAAACTTGCGCCTTTCTAGATCTGATAAGAATACAATTAACGGTTTGCCAATTAAACGATCGCACCTAACTCCCAATAACTTTTCAGCCGCTTGATTAGCTTCCGTAATTACTCCAGCAACATCTGTCACTATGTAAGCATGAGGTGTAAAATCAAACAATTCTTGATATCGCTGGCGTTCCGATTCCAACAACATTTGCTTAATAGCTAACTCGTCATTTTTCAGGTGCATTTCCTCTAATGCACACTGCAATTCTTGTAAAGTATTACCAAGTTCATGCAAGCTTTCCCTCAGCAATAACTTTTCAGTTTCGGAACTTGTTTCTTCTGCAAAGATCTGCCAAGCTGGGTTGCTTTTACTGGGAAGCTGTTCAGTTTTTTCCCAAAGTTGCTCTAGTTTTTGAATGGCGGCTTCCAGCTGAGTATCAAAGATATCTTCAATCATGATGTTTTTTAAACTTGTTTATTAGAGGAGAATAGTAGAGTTCCTGAAAAAGTGTTGCTGGATTCTTTCTTACAAAATACATCTTAATCAAAATATTCAAGAATTTACTAATATCTTGAATTTATTTATAAATTATTACTGAGATGTATTTTGTACTACAATTTTGGTTTCTTTGGTATAGTTAGGAGCAGTTTCAACTATCTAAAGGAATAAGTAGTTGTATGATAAATTTTCTTTTTTCGTAGCGAGCGCTAATGTTTAAAAAGTTAATCAAACCAGTTTAAGAACAAATTAACCCACATCTGTTTCTAAATCATTGTCTTCGACGTTTGCATCTGTATGCTCAGTATTAATTGTTTCATTTTTGCTTCGCAGTAACACTTGGCGAATTAAATCGGCTTTTGCGTCTGTTTCTTGTGCTCGTTCTGCAAAACGTTTTGCTGTGATCGAATGGTTTTGTGCTTTAGCTCGTTGGGCAAGTTTTTTTGATAAACCTGATTGCTCTTTTAGTGCTCGTAGTGCTACCCAAAGCGCTTGTTCTAATGCGTCTGATTGTTCAGCGAACAAACTGTCTGGGGAAAAAGCGTGTCCGGTGCGACAGCGAAACCGCAAAAAGTTGCTATTTTTTATTTCCCACAAAACGCCACCGCATTCTGGACAACTGTAAGGAGACTCCTTTCCGGGACGCTCTAAGCTTTGTACAGCTTCTGAATCTAACTCTGCCATATCAGTTTCCATTGCTAACTGAGAATCAACTGAGTTATTATTTGTTTCTACTGGTTCGTGAGCTAAAGTAACTAATTTCTCGCCAATTTCAGCAATAGGTAATACATAGTCTACTTGGACATTTTCGATCGCACTCCCTGGCATTCCATCATAAAGCGCTTCTTCGGGATCTTGGACGATCGCTATTCCACCCACTTTTTTTACTGCCAATAAACCTGCTGTCCCATCATCCAGGGAACCAGACAATATTACCCCTACTACTCTGTTAGTATATGCTTGCGCTGCCGAACGAAATAGCGGATCGACGGCTGGGCGGTGACGGTTTTCTTTCGGGCCATGAGCTAAATTAACATATCCTGGTTTAATTAATAAATGAAAGTCTGGAGGCGCAACATAAATATGTCCATGTAAAATGTCCTCTCCGTCTTTAGGATGAGTTGCAGGTAGATGACCACGACGTTGGAAAATTTGTGGTAAAACGCTCTTACTGTGAGCCGCAATATGAATAACTACAAAAACTGCCGCAGGAATATCTGCTGGTAAGCTGCGAACTAATTGAGTTGCTGCCTCTACACCACCTGCTGACGCTCCAATAACTATAATGTCGTGTCCTAGCATTCTTTTAATGGTTAGGGCTTTTTACCCTGTATATGTTAAATAGGATAAGATAAATAATTTGCTTTATACATTAAACTTTAGAAAGATTCACATATTTATTTGGTTTTGTACTGTCAATAGTTTACTAAATAAATTCTTTTTTTTTTTTTTTGAAATTTTAATAACTATGATTTAATTATTAAATATGTTCTTTTCCAATATTTGCCCGGATTTTTTTGTATAATTTACTACTTAAATAAAATGTAAATATTTGTTGGTTACTGGTTGTGGAAAAGTGAAATTTATTAGATATATAATTGCAGGCGGAAAAAATATTGATTTTAGCACTAAGTAACTGTGAGCTACTCAAATGAAAATAATCAATTAAATCAGCCTCAAGGGTTATTCTTTGAAATTGTCGGAATAACTGCATCGTCGGACGGCACAAATGCTATAATTAATATTCTTAAGAAGTTACCAAAAGATTTACCAGTTCCGATTTTAATAGTCAAACATCTAGCTAGTGGCTACAAAAGCTATTTCCCCGGAATTTTTGGTTATCGGACTTTATTAACAGTTAAAGAAGCAGAAATGGGAGAAAAAATCAAGCCTTCTATAGTTTATGTTGCACCGCCAAACTATCATTTATTAGTTAATGCAGATAAAGAAATTTATTTAAGTCAAACGGAAAAAGTAAACGCTGTGCGTCCCTCGGCGGATGTACTATTAAAATCAATTGCAGAAAATTATCAAGGAAGGTCGATCGCAGTAATATTAACAGGTGCAGATGTGGATGGCGCGGAAGGAGTAAAAGCAGTGAAGAACATGGGAGGGACAGTAATTGCTCAAGATCGAGCAACATCAAAAGTGTTCGGGATGCCTGGATCGGCAATTGCCACAGGATGTGTTGACTTTATTTTGCCAATTGATAAAATAGCAGAAGCGATCGTTAATTTGCTACATAAAGGAGCGATCGAATGAACAAACCCACACCAGAGCAAGACCCAGAATTTGAAGCCTTATTACAGTATTTAAAACGCAATCGGGGATTTGATTTTACAGGTTATAAACGCCCTAGTTTAATGCGTTTAATGCGAAAGCGCATTCAACGAGTAGGGGTGGAAAGTTTCAATGATTATTTAGATTATTTGCAAGTACACCCAGGCGAACTAAACATACTTTTCGATACGTTATTACTGAACGTTACTAACTTTTTCCGTGATGCAACAGCTTGGGAAGTTTTAGCAACAGAAATCATTCCCCGAATTCTGGAAGCTAAACCAAACAACGAACCGATTCGAGTTTGGAGTGCTGGTTGTGCATCTGGAGAAGAGGCATATACTATTGCTATTATATTAGCAGAAGCTTTAGGAGCAGAAGCTTTTAGAAATCGGGTAAAAATATATGCAACCGATTTAGATGAAGAAGCTTTAGTACAAGGTCGGCAAGCAACTTACACTGCAAAAGCTTTAGAAACTGTACCACAAGAACTGCGGAAAAAATACTTTGAAGCTTCGGGAAATAACTATACTTTTCGCACCGATTTAAGACGTTGCGTAATTTTTGGTCGCCATGACTTAGTTCATGATGCGCCAATTTCCCGCTTAGATTTATTAGTGTGTCGCAACACTTTGATGTATTTTAATGCAGATATTCAAGCGAGGATTTTAGCAAGATTTCACTTTGCTTTAAGTGATACGGGGTTTTTGTTTGTCGGCAAAGCTGAAATGTTGCTAACACACGCTAATCTTTTTCAACCAGCAAACTTGAAATATCGCATTTTTTCTAGAGTACCAAGGATTAGTTTACGCGATCGATTATTAATTATGGCAGAATCGGGTAACACCGAAGCCAGTACGCAATTAGTAGGAAATATGCGTTTAAAAGACGAAGCTTTTGAGTCTTTGCCAGTGGCTCAAATAGTAGTAGATCTTCAGGGCAATATAGTATTAGCTAATCGCCAAGCTAGAGTATTATTTAATTTAAGTACGCAAGATTTAGGTCGTCCGTTACAGGATTTAGAGTTATCATATCGTCCGGTAGAATTGCGATCGCGAATTCAACAAGCATACACCGAACGCCGCACTGTTACTATATCAGAAATAGAATTAATTCGCAGCGAAGAGAACATTCTATATTTAGAAATTCAAGTAGTACCTTTATTAGATAACTCCGCTGATGCACTTGGGGTAACGATCGTATTTCAAGATATCACTCGCTACAACGAATTAGAGCGAGAATTACAGCGTTCCACCCAAGAATTAGAAACCGCTTACGAAGAATTACAAAGCACCAATGAAGAATTAGAAACAACCAACGAAGAATTACAAAGTACCAACGAAGAATTAGAAACAACCAACGAAGAATTACAAAGCACCAACGAAGAATTGGAGACAATGAACGAAGAACTCCAATCAGCAAACGAAGAATTACAAACAACTAATGATGAACTTCGCCAACGTACAGAAGAACTCAACCGAGTCACCATATTTATGGAATCAATATTAACTAGTTTGCGCGTTGGCATGATAGTTTTAGATAATAGACTCAGCGTTCAACTTTGGAACGGAAGAGCCGAAGAGTTATGGGGTTTACGCGCCGAAGAAGCTGTAGAACGTTTCTTTTTTGACTTAGATATTGGTTTACCAGTTGAACAATTACGCGGACTAATTCGCGCTTGTCAAACTGGAAATAGTGAAGAACACACAACTGTTGTCAATGCGGTAAACCGTCGCGGGAGAAATATTCGTTGTCGAGTAATTTGTACATCCTTAATTGTAGAAAATCGACCAGAAGGTGTCATTCTATTGATAGATGAAAGACAGGATTAAAGTAAGGAAAATTAGAAATATTAAGCCGATGTTTGAAAAGAGTCTGGCGATTAAAATCGCGACTACACAAACCAAGTCCGCCTACGCGGACTTTTAACCTGCGAAGGCAGGTTTTGTCTGTATAGCCCCGACTTTAGTCGGAGGGCTGAATATAATTACTTACCCAAACTAAAATTATGTCTGAAGAACAGCAATATATCGCTAAACTAATCGAAAAACACGCTCAGAAAAGTTTCCAACACGGCGAATCAGTAGAATCGCTGGGAAAATCAATTCAAGAAAACGCTCGTTCAATTGAAGAGCAAGAACATGGTAAATCTATTGAAGAAAAAGGAAAGTTGATTCAGCAAAAAGCCAAAGTAGTCGAGCAACATGGAAAGGTAGCCGGAAATTATGCTAAATCATCAGTAGAACATTCAAATGAGGCAACCGAAGAGCACGTTCAAGCAACCGCAGAACACATTCAAGCCACAATAGAACACATTCAAGCTACCAGGGAATTAATTAAACTATCTCAAGATACTTTAGATCGATCGCAAAGTCACGCTGACAAATTAAAAAATGACTAACAATTTTAACCGCCACTAATTTTGGCTTTGTAACCCAAGCTTTTGAGGATTTCGAGAATTTTTTGTTTGTGTTCGCCTTGAAGTTCGATCGAATTTTCCTTAACAGTTCCCCCAGCACCGCATTGAGTTTTTAACTTTTTAAGTAAGTCCGCCAAAGTTTCCGGTTTCGCTTGAAAACCAGTAATTACTGTAACAGTTTTCCCCTTGCGTCCTTTGCTAGAAGCTTGCACCCGTAAATCCTGTTGATTTGGCGGTAATTCTTGAATTGCCCTTTCAAAAGCAGCAGAATTACTTTGGTTGCCAAATTCAGAATAAACAACACGATTTTCATTATTTTGAGAATCGGAATTTTTACCTTTAGAAGACATAAATTTCACCTAAACTATTAAACTAGGTACGTTGTTGGGCTTTAGCCCTACTACGACTGAAGTCGCCACAACGAACTTTAGATTTTTTACCACAGATGTCCACAGATGAACACAGATGAACACAGATGTAAGATAGAGATTTAAGATTGAGAATTAAAACCTAATTTTAAAACTCTCCCCTTGTCCCCTTGTCCCCTTGTCCCCTTGTCCCCAGGAGCTCCCCTGCTCCCTTACTCCCTCGATCGTAGTACATTGGGAGAAGTTGAAATTTTTTTCCGAAATCACTGTGACACTGACCCCTATTAATCCCCAACAAAGTAACAACGCGACACAAGTACCCGACGCATTAGGACGTTTTGGACGTTTTGGCGGCAAATATGTGCCGGAAACATTAATGCCTGCTTTAAGCGAGTTAGAAGCAGCATTTCAGAAATATTGCGCTGATGCAGACTTCCAAAATGAACTTCAGCAATTACTAAAAGACTACGTTGGTCGTCCCACACCTTTATATTTTGCCGAACGTCTCACCGCCCATTATGCCCGACCCGATGGCAGCGGCGCACAAATTTATTTAAAACGGGAAGATTTGAACCACACCGGAGCGCATAAAATTAATAATGCCCTAGCTCAGGTATTGCTGGCAAAACGCATGGGCAAACAAAGAATCATTGCTGAAACTGGCGCGGGTCAACATGGCGTAGCAACAGCAACCGTTTGCGCTAGATTTGGTTTAAACTGCATCATTTATATGGGCGTTCACGACATGGAACGTCAAGCGTTAAATGTGTTTCGGATGCGGTTAATGGGTGCCGAAGTTCGTCCAGTCTCCGCAGGAACGGGAACGCTCAAAGATGCGACTTCGGAAGCGATACGCGACTGGGTGACGAACGTCGAAACTACACATTACATTTTAGGTTCGGTAGCGGGACCCCATCCTTACCCGATGTTAGTCAGAGATTTTCAGGCGATTATTGGTCAAGAAACTCGCGCCCAAGCATTAGAAAAATGGGGAGTTTTGCCCGATATTCTCCTCGCTTGCGTCGGTGGTGGGTCAAATGCAATGGGATTATTTGCCGATTTTGTCAAAGAAACAAGCGTCCGTTTGATTGGCATCGAAGCAGCGGGTGAAGGTGTGGACACAGGAAAACACGCCGCCACCTTGACAAAAGGACAAATTGGTGTATTGCACGGTGCGATGAGCTATTTGCTGCAAGACGAGGAAGGTCAAGTAATTGAACCGCACTCAATTAGTGCTGGTTTAGATTACCCTGGAGTAGGGCCTGAACATAGTTATTTAAAAGATTCCGGGCGGGCTGAGTATTACAGCGTAACAGATGATGAAGCGCTAGAAGCATTTCAGCGGCTTTCGCGTTTGGAAGGGATTATTCCGGCGTTAGAAACTGCTCATGCGATCGCGTTTTTAGATAAACTTTGTCCTCAGCTAAGTGGTAATCCCCGGATAGTAATTAACTGTTCTGGACGTGGTGATAAGGATGTGCAAACTGTAGCGAAATTCTTAAATTCAACTGAATCATCACAATAATAATGTTCAGAAAAGTCAGCAAAATTGCTTTCGGAAGCTTATTTCTGGTTGTAGGACTGAGTGGCTGTATTTTTATTAGCGAGTTTGACTCATCTATGCAACCAGAAATTTTTCAAGATAACTCGGAAATTGTTGCCCAAAACCCCAATACACTTACTAATTTAGAAAGGTCAATTCACGAACAGGTAAATAAGTATCGTCAATCGCAAAAACTCCCACCTTTAACATTAAATTCGGCAATTACTCAACAATCAAGATTGCATAGTCAAGCAATGGCAAATGGGAAAGTTCCCTTTAGTCATCAAGGATTTGAACAGCGAGTAAATGCGATCGAAAAATCCGTTTCTTACAATAGTGCTGGGGAAAATGTCGCCTACAATCAAGGATACAAAGATCCGGCTACCCAAGCAGTGCAAGGATGGTTAAAAAGTCCAGGTCACTTGAAGAATATTCGGGGTAATTTTAACTTAACTGGAATAGGGGTTGCACAGAATAGCAAAGGGGAATATTATTTCACACAGATTTTCATTCGCAGCCGTTAACAATTTATGGAATTAGAAGACTTTCAAGTTTGCGATCGCGACCTGCCCGACGATTTATTATCCCATTATCTGCAAGCATCAGCCGTAGCTGTGGATACAGAAACAATGGGGTTGTTACCGTTGCGCGATCGCTTATGTTTGGTACAATTATTTTGTCCCGGTTTCATCACCGTAATTCGCATCGCCAAAGGACAACTAGAAGCACCAAACCTAAAACAATTAATGGAAGCAACTAGCATCACCAAAGTCTTCCACTTTGCCAGATTCGACGTAGCCCAATTACGGTACAACTTAGGAATTCAAGTAACACCAATCTTTTGTACAAAAATAGCCAGTAAACTAGCCAGAACCTACACCCAAAGACACGGATTAAAAGACCTAATCCAAGAACTAGAACAAATAGAACTAGATAAAAGTGCCCAAAGTTCCGACTGGGGAAACGCCGCCAACTTAAGCAACGAACAACTACGTTACGCCGCCAACGACGTGCGTTATTTATTAAGTGCAAAAGAAAAACTAATCACAATGCTAAAAAGAGAAGAACGTTGGGAATTAGCCCAAGAATGTTTTCAAGCATTACCCACAATTGTACAACTCGACCTACTACAATTTAAAGACATATTTGAACACTAACTATGTGAAAAATCTTATAAGTACGTTGTTGGGGGGTATAGAAAAAATTGTGAGATAAAAAGAACAAAAAAAAAAATAAAAAAAAAAAAATTTATGGTGTTTTATATATAAAATTTTTAAAAAAAAAATAGAAAAAAAAAAAAAAAAAAAAAAAAACCACAAAAAAAATAA
>NZ_JBHFNQ010000145.1:0-40906 GCF_041929345.1 Floridaenema aerugineum BLCC-F46 | reverse complement strand
AATTGAGATTAAGATTAGTACGTTGTGGGGGGGGATTGGGGGGTAAAAAAGAATAAAAAAACGAGAAAGCCCACCCCAAAAAATGGTGGGCGTATTTTTATATTGTTTTTTTTTTTTTAAAAAGGATAAAAACAAAGATTTTGTTTGTGGTTCTTTGCTTCTATTTCCCTTATTACACCCCCCAAACCCCCCAACAACGTACTAATCTTAATCTCAATTATTATAACTAGCAACTTGCGTTAGTAGTTACTACAAAATAGCTTTATTGCTCTTTATCCTCAAACGCTTGTCTGTAATCTTTTAGTCGGTTTTCCACAGTTTTGTCTGAGTTATAGTTCACTGAGTTAGGTGCAATTTTACGGGGTTCACCAATGCCGCTGGTTTTTAGCACATCTTTAATAGTGGAACAATACACTGGTAAACCAAAGGTAGCTGGATTAATCGGATTTGTGTAGGTAAAATGGCGATATTCCAAACAAAATCTATCCCAAGCTGCCATTTGAATGCGAAACAACCAAATCAAAATATCAGCCAACCAAGGAGATAAATTTAGCCGGAAGAAAATAGGTTTTCGCAGATATTCACAAGCTTCTTCCACTGCTTGATTGACAGTTGTTGGTTGATTTCCTAACACAAACCAGTTTTTTTGTTCTCGACTTGGGGGATTTTTCACCAAGTAGAAAACTACTTGGGCAATATCTTGAGCATGAATGAAGTGGAAACTGCCGTCAGCTTTGAAAAATCTGATGGAATTAATCCATTTTTTCAACCCAGGTAAACCAGAGGAAATATGCGAATAAGGATGTCTTTCATCTCCTCCTAAAACTAGGGTAGGAAATAGGGTGGTAACGCGATCGGCAATTGGTAATTTTGATATTCTCGTTAATCCTTCGTACTTGGAACGGATATACTCAGTGCCTAATTCCCTAGCTTCTTTAAGTAAGTGATTGTGTCTATCCAAAAGGCTAGCTGTGGAGAAATAAATTACCTGTTGGCAAACTTTGGGATCGAGGTAATTCAGCAATTGTAGGGTTTTAAAAACATTAACATCTAACGCTTCTTGCTGACCACCCCAAGCGGCTGCGGTTAAAATTGCACAATCCATTGTTTTTATCAATTTTGCCAAGCGAGAAATATATTTCATATCCCCTTGGACAATATTTATCCCCGATCGATAATTGCAGTCAATTATTAATTTTTTGGGATCTCTTACCAAGAGAAACAATTCGTGATTTGTTTCTTTAATTAGTGTTTCGGCAATATATTGACCAATGCAGCCGCTAGCACCAGTAATTAAAATTCGTAAACAATCTTTATTTGGTTTAGTTGGTGCAGTTTCAGAGGTGAGAGGCAAAGGCGATCCAACAGAAGAGTTAATTGCCTCAGCCACTTTAGCTGTTGGGGCAACTTTCAATTCCGGTTTTTCCTGAATTTCTCTTGTTTCAAATTCAGCCTGCGGAATTTCGGGATCACTTGACTCTCCGGTTTCTTGAATTTCCCCTGTTTGGGAAGTTGCAGAATCAGTCAAATCTGGGGCTTCTTGAATTTCGATCGCCTCCGATTCAACCTGCGGAATTTCGGGATCACTTGACTCTCCGGTTTCTTGAATTTCCACAGTTTCGTTTGTTTCAGCAGAAGTCAAATCTGGGGCTTCTTGAATTTCGATCGACTCCGATTCGACTACCGGAATTTCGGGATAATTTGACTCTCCTGTTTCCTGAATTTCCCCGGTTTCGGAAGTTGCATAAAATGTCAACTCTGGGGCTGATTGAATTTCGATCGACTTTGATTGGACTACCAGGATGTCGGGAGAAATTGACTCTCCTGTTTCCTGAATTTCCTCAGTTACTAAACTCTCTAAACTAGCATCTGAAGTTATTGCCTCAGATGCTTTTGAGACATTAGATTCTGCTACAGAAATTTCAGGAGAATTCAACTCTAGGTTTTCCTGTTTGTCTGGGTTGTTAGTCTCTCCTGCTAGAGAATCACCTATCACCTATCACCTCTGAAATTCTATCTTCTATATCAATGCCCCAATTTTAATGCAGAACTTCAGGCATGAATGGTGAGCAATTTATCAGCTTGCTTGGCAGTTTCAAAGAAGAAAGCGACATTTTCTTCGGGAGTAGTTGGTAAAACGCCGTGACCCAAATTAAGGATATGACCTTTTTTACCAGCTTTGCGAATTGTATCTAAGATTCGATCGCGGATAAAGTCCTGAGAACCATACAAAACGCAAGGGTCAATATTGCCCTGCACTCCGATATTTTCGCCCAATCTTGCTCTTGCTTCTGCCATATCCACCGTCCAGTCTACACTGACGATATCTACACCAGACTTGCTCATGCGATCGAGAATTCCCGCACTGCCATTAATATAAAGAATCATTGGCGTATCGGGGTGTGTCGCCTTAACTTGTTCTACCACACGCCGTTGATAAGGCATGGCAAAAGTTTCATAATCCTGGGGACTTAATTGCCCAGCCCAAGAATCAAACATTTGCACAACTTGGGCACCGCTGTCAATCTGATATCTTACATAAATGGCGATCGCATCTGCCAATTTACCCAAGAATTCATGTAACAAGCTTGGCTCAGTAAAAGCCATACTCTTAATAATTGTGTAATCCTTGGAAGACTTGCCCTCAATAGCATAAGCCGCCAAAGTCCAAGGCGCACCGACAAAACCCAAAACCGTCGCCTGATTACCCACTTCTTGCCGTAAAATCTGTAAAATTTCCCGAATAAACGGCAAAGAAACTTCTGGTTCTAAGGGTTTGAGGTTTTTCACCTGTTCTAAGCTGCGAACCGGAGGATCGATTACTGGCCCTCGGCTTTCTATGATATCGAAAGGTATGCCAATTCCGGGCAGTGGAGTTAAAATATCCGAAAATAAAATTACTCCATCGGGTTGGAAAGCACGGAAAGGTTGCAGGGAAATTTCCACTGCTAAATCTACATTTTCTGAGCGATCGCGAAACGAGGGATACTTATCTCGTAACTCGCGATAAGCTTTCATATAGCGTCCAGCTTGTCGCATCATCCACACAGGCGGACGTGACAACACTTCGCCCCGCGCCGCCCGCAACAGATAAGGAACCTGGGTTGACCCAGCCATCTAAATTCGTCCTATATTAGTTTTTTAAGTGCATTCGTTAGCTTATCATTCATCAACACATTTATTCGCATTTCTTTTTGTTTCTTCTAGATTTACAAACCTTTCCCCCACACCTCATCTATTAAAATTAAAATATGCAAATTCAATATCTATCAGATAAAGCTTTTCAATGTTAAAATTTGAGCCACTAAAAATAGCTAAATCTGGAAACTCAAAGCAAAAAGCTTTGGTTTGAGAAAATTCCCCTCGATAACAAAGTTTACAAACTAAAAGGAGTTTATATGTATAAGTCACATCCAAATAAACTTGTAGGGTGCGTCAGAGGAAGTTATAGCTCGACATAATGAGGATTTCCGCCTCTGACGCACCCTACTAATTGTGCCAGTTGCATAAGTCCTAAAAAGTTTACAAACTAAAAGGAGTTTATATGTATAAGAAAATTCTGGTAGCAATGGACAGTTCAGAAATTAGCCAAAAAGTATTTAATTCAGCACTGTCTCTAGGAAAACAGAATAACGCTACCTTAATGCTGCTGCACGTCCTCACAGACGAAGAAATTGGTCTGGCAGAAATTGCCTCACAACAAATTTCTGCCTTAGAATATCACGCTGCAATGGTGGAGCAAGTAGAAAGTTACCTGAAAGAAAAAGAGCTTTCTCGCAAAAAATACTTAACTTTATTAGAATCCTGGGCTAAAGAAGCCGCTGATGCCGGAGTTCCGACTGAATATACTCTTAATTATGGTGGCCCCGGTCGAGTAATTTGCCACTTAGCAAAAAATTGGGATGCCGATTTAATTATTATGGGTCGTCGCGGTCTTTCCGGCTTGGGCGAATTACTCATGGGCAGCATCAGCAATTACGTAGTTCACCATTCTCCCTGTTCTGTCCTCATTGTTCAAGAGAATTGACATACTCCGCGGTTAGAGCGTAGGGGTAATTCATGAATTACCCCTACGCTGTAACGGGTTGTCCCAAAAGTCCCCTTGTCTCCAGTCGTTGGGGCAATTCATGAATTGCCAACACCCCAGTCCCCAAAACTCAAAACTCCTTTATCTGCGTCTAGTTGAGCTAAAATTCCTACAGGTAAGGTAGCATTGGGGCCGTCATGACCGAAGGGTAGATCGGAAACAATGGGGATGCCGAGGTCAGAGAGACGATCGCGCAATACTTCTTCGATCGCTAAACTGGGAATATTGGGTGGCGCTTCACAACGGCTGAATCTGCCTAAAGCAATGCCTTTGACTTTTTGGAAAATTCCACTCATCCGCCATTGAGTTAATTGTCGGTCAATGCGGTAGGGAAATTCGGTGACATCTTCCAAAGCTAAAATTACCCCGTCGAATTCCGGTTGCAGCGGTGTACCTAACAAATGAGTCGCAACTGTTAAATTAGCAGGAAGTAAAACCCCGCTAACTTTCCCTCCCCCCCAACC
This sequence comes from Floridaenema aerugineum BLCC-F46, assembly GCF_041929345.1. Classification (NCBI taxonomy): domain Bacteria; kingdom Bacillati; phylum Cyanobacteriota; class Cyanophyceae; order Aerosakkonematales; family Aerosakkonemataceae; genus Floridanema; species Floridanema aerugineum. The sequence continues at coordinate 36,355 of NZ_JBHFNQ010000145.1, read as the reverse complement.
TACACCGGATAAGGGTTTGAGGCAACGTCCTTCTACCCAATCAAACAACCTTTCAATTGACCATTCTGGCTCAGAAGCGATCGTAGTTAACATCGGCCCATGTACGCCAGAAATCCCCACTTTTCCCAAACTCCAAAGTAGCGCCGTCACATCAGAAAATCCGATTAACCATTTGATTGGGGATGACAGGCAAGATGCCTGTCCTACGGGACTGGGGATGACAGGCAAGATGCCTGTCCTACGGGACTGGGAGGTGGAGGGAATATTTTCCCCATCTCCCCAACTCCAATCCTCCAGCAACCGAGTGCTGCCAAAACCGCCTCTAGCGCAGAGAATACCCTTGACATTTGGGTTAAACCATGCTTCTTTTAATTGATAGCGGCGATGTTGGTCTTGACCAGCTAAGTATCCCCAACGTTCGGTGATGCCGTCGCAGATTTGGACTTGGTAGCCCTGCTTTCGCCAAATTTCTACACCTTTTTCAAACGCTGACATTTCGCGCAATGCACCACTAGGCGCGATTACTTGTAGTAAATCTCCGGGTTGCAAAGGGGCAGGAATTTGGCACAATTTGATCATTGGAATAGATAAACCTTGTATTTTTCAGTGTTAATTGTTAATTGTATTTTCCCTTAACCACTAATGAGAATTTTGTTGATTGAAGATGACGAAATGCTAACAAATGTGCTTTTAGATTCTCTCACCAGTCAGCACTATTTGGTAGATGCGATCGCAGATGGAGAATTAGGCTGGGAATATGTCCAAAGTACGCCATATAATTTAATTTTAATGGATGTGGGATTGCCGAAATTAGATGGTATTAGTTTATGTAGTAAATTGCGTGCTTCTGGTTGCAGCACTCCGATTTTATTAATGACGGCTAAGGATGCTAATAGCGATCGGATTCGTGGGTTAGACGCAGGTGCAGACGACTACTTAATTAAACCCTTAGATTTAGCCGAACTCCACGCCAGAGTCAGAGCATTATTGCGGCGAGGAGAAGTTCCCCACACACCAGTTTTACAAGTAGGAGAACTCAAGTTAGATCCTAGTAGTTGCCAGGTAACTTTTCAAGAAAAAGTTTTAGCATTAACCCCAAAAGAATACAACCTTTTAGAGTTATTTTTAAGAAATCCCTCACGAGTATTCAGTCGCGCCAATATTGTCGAACATCTTTGGTCATTCGACGATCCACCACTAGAAGAAAGCGTTAAAGCACATATTAAAGGATTGCGCCAAAAAATGCGAAATACAGGCGCAGGAAATTGGATTGAAAACGTTTATGGTTTAGGATATCGCCTCAACCCAGAACAGGCAAACATTGAAAATTCCAAATCTAAAACTGCCGATTCAAAAATAAATACTTCCCCATCGGTAGAAGAACAATTTAATCAAGCGATGGAGGTAATGTGGCAAAAATATCAGGGGTTAATGGCAGAACGCTTAGAGGTTTTACAAACAGCAGCAACAGCTATTAAAACCGGACAAATAGCTGATGATTTGCGCCTTGCAGCAAGCAAAGAAGCGCATAAATTAGCTGGCGTTTTGGGAATGTTTGAATGGGAATCTGGAACCAAAATTGCTAAAGAAATAGAACAAATTTTGGAGTCCGATCGGTTACTTCTCGAAACCAAAGTTTTGTCACTGATTGAAGATTTAGGTAATGGGATTAAAGACAGGGGACAAGGACAAAGCAAAGCAGAAGTTTCGCAACTAAAACCTCCTGCTTCTCTGAAAACTCCCTCAACCGATACGCGATTATTATTAATCGATCCTAACCCGGAACTCGGTGAAAGTTTGCGAGAAATAACGCAATCAACCGGGGAAAATTGGTTACAAGTAACAACTTTAGAAGCAGCTAAAGATTGGTTACAAAAAAGATCTCCTGACTTAGTAGTGTTGAGTATTGATGAGGTAGGAAAACGGAAGAAAAGCTTGGAGTTATTAACAGATTTGGCGCAACGCACGCCAGTAGTTCCTGTAATTGTCCTTGCTGCTGGAGATTGTTTGGTAGACAGAATCACAGTGGCGCGTTCTGGAGGCAAAGGATTTTTAACAAAACCTGTAACAGCTAGTCAAATTTGGGATTTAGCTTCGCAAATATTACAGCAAAGTCGTCGTCAAACTGTTAATTTATTAGTAGTAGATGACGACCCAATTTTTCTGGCAACTTTACCGCCGATGTTGTCACCTTGGGGAATGCGAATCACGGGTTTAGACGATCCTCTAAAATTTTGGGAAGTGTTAAAAGATGTTTCTCCAAATTTACTAATTTTAGATGTGGAGATGCCGAATATTAGTGGGATTGAACTTTGTCAGGCGGTGCGTAGCGATCCAAATTGGCAAGAGTTACCAATTTTGTTTTTGACTGCTCATCGAGATGTAAATATTATTCAACAAGTGTTTGCTGCTGGTGCAGATGATTATTTGGTTAAACCTGTAGTGGCGGTGGAATTATTAACCAGAATTACTAATCGTTTGGAACGTAATCGTTTACTACAAACTCTTTCGACTAAAGATCCGCAAACTGGGGTTTTAAATCAGATAAAATCTAGTCGAGATTTGTCAACTTTGCTCAAGCAAGCAGAGGTAAATAAATATGCCGTTTGTTTGGCAATTTTTAGTGTTTCTCAACTGCGCCAAATTAATATCCAGTATGGGCATAATATGGGAAATCAGGTGTTACAAAGATGGGGGCAATTGTTTCAATCTACTTTTCGCGGTGATGAGGTTTTAGGTTATTGGGGAAATGGGGAATTTGTGGTGGGAATGCCTGGTTTAAGTAAGTCGGAAGTTGGCGATCGCCTAACTGATATTTTAACTACTCTGCGACAACAAGTGTTCACTGCACCGGATGGTAGTCGTTTTCAAGTAAGTTGTAATTTTGCAATTGTAGAATATCCGACTGAGGGAATGACGCTGCAATCCCTTTATCAAGTTGCCAGTAGGGACACGGCATCATAAATATCTTGGTGTAAAGTAAAATTTTAATCATGCCGTGTCCCTACCTTTATATTGGGATAAAGTGTAATTATTTGAGATTTGCCATTTTAAAATCTAAAGTCTAAGATCTAATATCGATTGACTTTTTAATGGGGAACCTAAAATATGGGCAACAGAAAGTCAAAGTCGCCAAATCAACTGCAAGCAACTATTAGTAAAATGGAAGTGGCGCTAAATGCGATCGCAGATGCAGTTGTTTTTTTAGACCAAAATCACCAAATAGAATGGTGTAATTCTGCTTTTACTCGCCTCATCAAAGCAAGTGCTTCAATTGTTGGTAGTAATTTCTGCGAATTATTACCTTTACAACAAGCGGAAAACCCCCTAACTTCTGATGCTTATCCAGATAGAAAAATTATCAATGGGGAATATGAAACCACAGTATATGAATTCATCCAAAATGATAATAAATTAAATTTAAAAATCTCCGGTAATTTAGTAGAAGTAAGCAATAATATTCCGGCGGTTATTTTAGTAATTGAAGATGTCACTCCCCAAACTCAGTCAACCAATCAGTCACAAGAACAGCAAGAATATTTATCTTTATTACAAGCGACTTTAGAATCAACTGCTGATGGAATTTTAGTAGTAAATCGTTCCCGCAATGCCCCAATTTATAATCAGAAATTTTTACAAATGTGGGGAATGCCAGAAGAGTTATTACTACCGGGAAGAGAAGATGAAAGATTGCAATTTTTAGCGCAACAAACCAAAGATCCCGAAGATTTTATTGCGAAGATTTGGGATTTATTTATTAATCATCCAGAAGCAGTAGCTTTAGATTTTGTCGAGTTTAAAGACGATCGAATTTTTGAACGTTATTCTCAACCGCAATGGAAAGATCAGGAAATTATTGGTCGAGTTTGGAGTTTTCGCGACATTACAGAACAGAAGAAAACTGAAGAAAGATTAAGGTTTAGTCAGTTTGCTTTAGATCAAATTTCTGATAATGTTGGTTGTTGCGATGAAGAGGGAAGGATTTATTATGTTAATCAAGCTTCTTGTCGGTTATTGGGATTTCCTAGAGAAGAATTACTGGGATTAACAGTTCATGATATCGATCCTAACTATCCTAAAGAAATTTGGCCCGAACATTGGCAAGAACTTAAAGAGAAAGGAAGTCTAACTTTTGAATCTATTATCCGTTCCAAGACGGGAGATTTAATTCCAATAGAAGTCTCTGCTTATTATTTAGAATTTGATGGCAAAGGATTAGATTTCAGCTTTTCTAAAAATATCACCGAACGTAAACAAGCAGAAGCAGCATTGCGCCGCAGTGAATTAAGATTTCGGCGGTTGTTTGAAAACTCTCAAGTAGGAATTCTTTTAACCAGAATTGAAGATGGATTAATTTTAGATGCTAATCAAAAGTTTATTGAACTAACAGGATATGATTCTCCCGATCAGGTAATTAAAAAGAAATATACTAGGGATTTTTATATTCATGAAGGCGATCGCCAATTCGCTGTCAATCAAGTATTACAAAACGGTCAATTGCACAACTATGAAGTTCAATTTCGCCGTCGCGATGGTACAATACTTTGGTTATTATGTTCTGTCCGGTTAAATGTAGAAGAAAATTGTTTAGAAGGTGTAGTAACGGATATTACCGATCGCAAACAATCAGAAGAAGCATTGCGACGTAGCGAACTAAAATATCGCCATATTTTTGAGAATTCATTAGTAGGAATTGGACGTTCTCGGTTATCAGATGGATTGTTTTTGGATGCTAATCAACCCTGTGCGGAAATTATCGGTTATAAGTCGGCAAAAGAATTAATTGGTAAACGTCGTGCTGGGGAATTTCATGTTAATCCCAACGATCGTACTTGGATGATATCCCAAATGGAACAAAATGGCGAACTTCGCAATTTTGAAATTCAATTATATCGCCAAGATGGAGGAATTAGTTGGGGCTTATTTTCAGCACGAATTAATGCTGAAGAATCTTGCTTAGAGTTTATGATTGTGGATATTAGCGATCGCAAACGATTAGAAGAAGAAGTAAAACAATCTCAACAATTTTTAGATACCATTATTAATAACATTCCTTTAGGGCTATTTGCCAAAGATAATAATAATGATTTTCGCTACGTATTAATTAACAAAAACGCCGAAAAGATTTTAGGCTTTACCAAAGAACAAGGACTTGGTTTTAACGATCATGAATTAATTCCCCAAAAATCAGCAGACTTTTTCCGGCAACAGGATTTAACAGTAGTAGAACAAGGTACATTATTAGAAGATCCAGAAATGGAAATTACTACTGCTAATCAAGAGAAAATTTTAAGCAGAATTTTAAAATTCCCGCTGTTTGATAGTCAAAACCGGATTACTCACTTATTATGTATTTCCGAAGATATTACCGATCGCAAACATAGAGAACAAGCTTTACGATTAATTGTTGAAGGAACAGCGGCAAAAACAGGCGGCGATTTCTTTAATTCCTGTGTGCGTTATCTCGCTTCTGTATTAAGAGTTCGTTACTCCTTAGTAACTGAATTTGCCAATGAAACTAAAACTAAAGTTCGTACTTTAGCAATTTGGGCAGAAAACAGATTAAAAGAAAACTTTGAATATAACTGGCGGGGAACGCCTTGTGAGAGTATTTTATTAGGACAAACTTGCTACTATCCACAAAATATAAAAAAATTGTTTCCTAACGATCGAGATTTAGCTACTATTGGCGCTGAAAGTTACTTAGGAATTCCCTTAACTAATTCATCAGGTGAAATCTTGGGTCATTTAGCAGTAATGGATGTTAAACCAATGGAAAATGACCCTGGAAGAGAGCTAATTTTACGAATTTTTGCCGCCCGTGCTGGTGCAGAATTAGAGCGCAAACAAGCAGAAGAAGCAATAGAAAGTCGGGCGAAAAGAGAAAGTTTAGTTAGTTGTATTTCTCGTCAGTTTATCGACCAAGATGTGAACACAGCACTTAATTTTACATTAAAAGCGATCGCCAAATTCCTAGAAGTAGAACGTAGTTGCATCTTTGAATTATCAGAAAATCAAAAACAAATTTCCCTAATCGGTGAATGGTATGCAGAGGGAATTCAACCATTAGCTAGTTATCTCAGATCGTCAAATCCTAATACTTTGCCTTGGTTTTCTAGCAAAATTTTTCACGGTCAAGTAGTTCAAATTTCCTCAATTTCAGACCTTCCTCCCGAAGCAACAGCAGAAAAAGCAATGTTGCAAACTCAATTAATTCAATCTTTAATAGTTGCCCCCTTAGTTCACTCTAGTAAAGTCATCGGATTTTTAGGTGCAGATGTAGTTAACTATGCCAAAAATTGGAGCGAAGATGATATTAGTTTGCTCAAATTAGTCGGAGAAATTACAGCTATTGGGATCGCTAGACATAAAGCCGAAGAAGCTTTAAGAGTTGCTAAAGAAGCCGCTGAAGCTGCTAACAATGCTAAAAGCACTTTTTTAGCAAATATGAGTCATGAACTGCGTACCCCGTTAAATGCAATTTTAGGATTTGCTCAATTAATGGAAAGAGATGCCGCTTTAACTGCACGTCAAAAAGCATCTCTCGCCACAATTAACCGCAGTGGCGAACATTTACTAACCTTAATTAATGATGTGTTAGAAATGTCCAAAATTGAAGCGGGAAGAACTGTTTTAAATTCCCTAGCTTTCGATTTACATCGGTTGCTACAAACCTTGCAACAAATGTTCCTAGTTCGTGCCGAAGCCAAGCAATTGTCTCTCCAATTTGATATTGCTGAAAATTTACCTCAGTACGTTTTCACAGACGAAGGTAAGCTCCGACAAGTGCTGATCAACTTATTAAGTAATGCCGTCAAATTTACCGAAAAAGGAGAAGTAACTCTCCGCGCTTCTGCAAATATAACAAACCAAGAATTATCAACAAAAAACAACCCAGAACAATTTACTGTTTACTTTGAAGTGCAAGACACAGGTAGAGGCATTGCCCCAGAAGAAATAGAAAGTTTATTTCAACCTTTTGTCCAAACGACTAGTGGAACTCAAGCTAGAGAAGGTACAGGTTTAGGGTTAACTATTAGCCGTCAATTCATTCGTTTAATGGGAGGTGATATTCAGGTTAATAGTATTTTAGGAGTAGGTTCAATCTTCAGCTTTGACATTAAAATTACTTTAGCAGACCCCTCAGAAGTAGCACCATTATTAACTAATAGACGAGTACTTAAGATAGCACCAAATCAACCCCTTTATCGGATTTTAGTCGTAGACGATCGCGCAGAAAACCGAGATATAATTGCTCAACTATTAGGAAGTATAGGTTTTGAAGTTCGCACCGCTAACAATGGACAAGAAGCGATCGCAATTTGGGAAAACTGGCAACCTCACCTAATTTGGATGGATATGCGAATGCCGATTATGGATGGTTACGAAGCCACTCGGCAAATTAGAAAAAAAGCCAATAGTAGCACTACTTTTACTAAAATTATTGCCCTAACTGCAAGCGCCTTTGAAGAACAAAGAACCACCATTTTAGCCGCAGGTTGCGATGATTTTGTCAGCAAACCTTTCCGGGAACAAGTAATTTTTGATAAACTCACAGAACACATCGGAGTTCGCTTCATTTACGCCGAAGAATCAGAAAATCAAACTCCCGAAGAAACTATCAGCGGCAAAGATCTTAAACCCTCAGACTTATCAATTATGCCATCAGAATGGCTAGCAGAACTGCACCAAGCATCCCTAGAAGTAGATGCCGAAAAAATTAACCAACTAATTACCCAAATACCCTCATCTCATCAATTATTAATCGAAGGATTAACCGACTTAGTGCGTCGTTTCTGCTTCGATGAAATTTACGAATTGACAGAAAATTAAGGAGATTGGTGACTAATTGTTGCGTTTCATACTTCAAATCAACCCACAGCGAGGAGCGATCGTCCGGCAATGAATGCAACCGAAATCTTGAACTATCTTGCTTTTTCAGACTTTGAGCAAGGGATTGAAATGACTCGTGAGTTTGATTCATTGCCAAAGCGTCCTGGAGTTTATGCAGTTCGTCACCGCATTGAAGGCGTTTTGTATATTGGCAAGACAAATAACTTAGCAACTCGTTTTAACGGTGGACATAAAGCCTTTTTCTGGGCATGGCTCGATCGTTATCCACCAACTGATGTGAGAATTACTTTTTACATACTGGATCGTTGGGGGAATCCAGCTTTATTATCGGAAATAGAGGCTGCGCTCCTGAGAGCGACAGAACCGCCCTACAATGCTCAGATCCCGATGGAGTAGATGGATGATGCAAGAAACGAAGGAGTACGAGCAACTTTCACCCAAGGCTGGACAAATTATTTTAGAGCAGTTACCAGACCGGATCAGAAATGCGATCGTTGCGCGTGCTGTTGAAATTGATTATCCCGTTGAAGCGGTGATTGAAATGGCGATCGCAGGCTATCTTGATCCTCATGCGATCGGCTTTGTCGATTGCAAACCCGATCGAAAAGCTTAAAATCGTTTGTTTACCAATAATGCGATCGCTGCGAAGCGTAACGCACCATCAAACACAAAGAATTGCTATAATAAGTAAAGGAAAGAAAACTAAATCAAAGGCAACAACAATGGCTCGACAACTCAAGCGTTGGGAATCTCCCCGAAAAGAGGGAAGAAACGACAAAGGTAGAGGCGGTTCTGCCAGAGCGAGACAACTGAAGAAGCAACAACAAATGTTACGCAAGAAACTCAAAGAACAGTCCGAAGACCAAAAACCAAATCAAAAACAAAAATCAAATCAGAAAAATGCTCAGGGAGGAGAAATTAATTTCCTCCCGCTTTTTTTTGTCCCAATTCTACAGGAAAATTCTGATTAATCCGCTCCCAAATCTTGAGTTTGCCATCAAATGCGCCAGTTGCCAGGAAATTGCCATCAGGACTAAAAGCGACAGTTTGTACCCAGTCTGTGTCTATCATGATCGATCGAATCTGCCGTCCGCTTTGTAAATCCCAAATTCTTACCCCATCCCTACCCGCACTAGCTACAGTCCTCCCATCAGGATGCACCGCAACAGAATTAACGATATTTTGATGACCAACAAGTGTAAAAGACCTACGATTTACGAGGTTCCAAACTTTAACTGTATGGTCATAACTGCTACTCACCAAAGTATTACCATCTGGTGAAAAAGCTAAAGAAGTAATCGCGCCTTGATGTCCGGGTATAGTACCCAGAAATTGACTAGTTTGAATATTCCACAATTGAATTGTTTTATCCCTACCTCCAGTTGCTAAAATTTGTCCATTCGGGCTAAGTGCCACAGCGTAAACTATTGGTTGTGATAAAGGTACGCGATTATAAAGTAACCTTTCGGTTTTTAAATCAATTAATTTGATTCCATCCAATCCACCTGTGACTAAAGTTTGTCCATCGGGAGTAATTGCTAAAGATAGAATATTGTTAAATTCATGAGTTAAACTCCGGCTTAATTTGCCATTCTTTAAGCTCCAAATATTCAGAGTAGCATCTTCACTACCGCTAGCAATGGTAAGGTTATCGGGAGTAATTGCTAATGCCAAAACTCGGTTACTATGAGCATTAATTGTGCGAATTTTATTACCCTTTATCGGATTCCACAAGCGAATTTTGGTATCAATATCAGTTCCGCCACTAGCAAGATATGTGCCATCTGGACTGAAAGTAAGAGCGTAAATAGGCCCCCAATGAGCTTTAATATTATGTATAATTCTCACTCTTTGCCAAGGACTTTCTGTGTTTGGCAAAGGAGGATTAGGAATTAGTGGAGCAGGAGGGGGAGGCAGTTTTTCGGCAATGGTATTAATGTTTGCCCCAGTTTTATCTAGAAAAATTGTGTAGCAGCTAAGACTAGCTAAAACTGCACATCCTACTTGCAAGAGTTTAGTGACAATGTTCGGAAGTTTCATCCAAATGTGATTGAATATTAGGGCAGATTATCTCATCTACATCATCAGATTTTGGTTCTTTCCAGTCAGAGAGAAGCTCAAGTAATTCCGAGCGCAAAGTCTCCAACGCTGCAATTTGTCGATCGATCGCTTTTAGTTTCGATTGAATATGTTGTTTAACTTCGTGACAGGGTAACTCCCCGCGATCGTGAATTTCCAAAAATTCCTGAATCTCTTTTAAACTCATCCCCAAAGACTGAGCACGTTTAATAAAGTCCAGTCGCTTGAGTACTTGAGAATCAAACAATCGATATCCCGATGAAGCGCGTGTCACTACTGGCGATAGTAAACCAAGTTCTTCGTAATAACGAATTGTTTTTACTGGTAATCCAGTAAAAGACGCTACTTCTCCAATTTTGTGCAGTTTGCCTAAAATAGTTTTCGTCATGATTTTAGGTCATTAGATTCAGCGATTCGTAAGCAGGAGAAATTCTCTATTTCCGTCTTCAACCCTGCTTCCTCAACTAGCAACTTTAAATTAGCAGCTTAAGAGCGTGGCGGACGTTTTTTGTTTGTCACATTTAAGTTAGGTAACTGAGATTGGGAAGGTGTGGGTGGGAGATAAATTTGGGGTGCTTCGGTGGGAATTTCTGCTGGACGACGCTGAAACATTAACCAACGTAAGGCGATCGCCAATGCTATCGTACCCATACCAAACGTGAGCAACGATACCCGATCGCCAACTCCACCAATCACAGCATCCACCGCCCCAATAGTAATCATAAAACTAACAATCGGTTCTCTACGGTAGGCTGACCTCAAATACCTAACATAAGCAGCATTCATCATAAGTAATCAGTCAACTATGTAATCTACTTTTGCTTCAATCTTAGCGTTTTACCATTCAGGTTCCTATCCCTCACTTGCATGAAGTCGGGGAGTAGCAAAAATTTACCTTCCCTACACCCCTACTTCATCTTCTATGACATTTGCTTCCTGAAGGCATATTTTTCAGGAAAATTTCCGAAAAAACTACAATTGCGACTTTAATACAGCCCTAACCAGGATAATAACCCTTGACCCGTAACATACTCAATCAGCAAAGTCAGAGCAAAACCAATCATTGCGGCTCTACCATTCAAGCGTTCTGCATATTCATTAAACCCAAATTTTGGCTCCTCTAGTTTAGGAGTTGTGGTTGGTTGCGGTTGTGTCACTGTTGGTTCAAAGCCTCTACCCATAATCTGTCAAACCTTCTCTCACTTAGTAATAAATCTTTACATTTATATAATAATCCAGGTTTGGCAAACAAATTTGAGATTTGTGATTTTCCCGTTTCTTGTGGCTTAGCTATAAGCTAAAAGCATGGGCAAGTATAGAGGTAACAAATGGAAATCGGCGTTCCCAAAGAAACAAAAGATCAGGAATTTCGAGTTGGTTTAAGTCCGAGTAGCGTGCGAGTGCTGCATGAAGCAGGACACTTCATTTTTGTAGAGACACAAGCGGGTGCGGGTGCGGGTTTTGAGGATGAAAAATACATTCAAGCTGGAGCTTTGATTGTTGATACAGCAAAAGAAGCTTGGGATCGAGAACTGGTAGTTAAAGTTAAAGAGCCACTTGCGAGTGAGTATCAATTTTTGCAAAAAGAACAATTATTGTTTACTTATCTACATTTAGCAGCCGATCGCACTTTAACCGAAGCATTAATTGATAGTGGGATTAGTGCGATCGCTTACGAAACAGTAGAATTACCCAACGGTAAACTTCCCCTGCTCACACCCATGAGCATTATCGCCGGACGTTTAGCAGTACAATTCGGAGCCAGATATCTCGAACGCCAACAAGGAGGACGAGGCGTTCTCTTAGGTGGCGTTCCCGGCGTTAGACCTGGAAAAGTAATGATTTTAGGCGGTGGCGTAGTCGGTACAGAAGCAGCACGCATCGCCGTAGGAATGGGTGCGCGAGTGCAAATTTTTGACGTGAATGTAGAACGTTTAGCTTATTTAGAAACTTTATATGGCTCCAGAGTCGAATACATTTACAGTAGTCCTAGTACGATCGAGAAAAATGTCATCGATACAGACTTACTCATCGGTGCAGTTTTAGTTACAGGGAAACGCGCCCCCATTCTTGTCTCCCGTAACTTCGTAAAACAAATGCGTCACGGCTCAGTCATCGTCGATGTCGCAGTCGATCAAGGCGGTTGTGTGGAAACCTTACATCCCACTTCCCACACCCAACCTACCTACCTAGAAGAAGGCGTAGTCCATTACGGCGTACCCAATATGCCCGGAGCCGTTCCTTGGACTGCTACTCAAGCCCTGAACAATAGTACCTTACCCTACGTCCTCAAACTAGCTAATCAAGGCTTAAAAGCTTTGGAAACCGATCCTTTTTTGGCTAAAGGCTTAAATGTCCAAAATCACCAGTTAGTACATCCAGCAGTAAAAGAAGTATTTCCCGATCTGACTGGTAATGCCAAAGATCATCAAAGTAAAGATTAACTACCAAAATCCATAATTCAGGGACAAAACAGTTTCTCTAATTGCTTTGTCCCTCTGTTAATTTTTTGTTTGACTCATCAGTAAATATAAAAAAAATCGGGGAAATAGTTACATTTTTACCAGAATTTTATTATTTGTCCCTATAATATATTTTTAATTAACTTGAGGTAGGCTCATGTAGTCTGTAACAATAACATAAAGTAACTCTAGGAAAATTAATTGTTATTTATTCTTTAAGCTTGGGAAAAAAATGTAATCTTTTGGCTAATAAAAACTAAAATTTAAAGTAGAAAAGAGAATTGGGGAGAATCGGGAGTGGCAACAATACTAGTGATCGAAGACGCAGCACTGAGCCGTCAAGTGCTTCGGAGAATTTTACAACCTGAAGGTCATACAATCTGGGAAGCTAAAAATGGGTTCGAAGGGTTGGAAATACTTCTGAAACAGCAACAGCGACCAGACTGCATTTTAGTAGATATTTTAATGCCTCAAATGGGAGGAGTGGAATTTCTGAAAGTAATGCGTCAGCAAGAATTTAAGATTCCCACAATTGTGATTACCGCTGATATTCAAGAAACTACGCGAGTAGAATGTTTGGAACTAGGAGCAATGACAGTTATACATAAAATGGTCAAGCCAGACGAACTGCGCCATTGGATTAAGAAAGCATTGGAAATTTCACCCCAACAAGAGAGTTATGAAACTAACACTTAGTCATATAGACGCTTTACAGGAATTAGTTAATATTGGTGTAGGTCGAGCAGCTGGGGTATTAAATGATATGCTCGATTCTCCCATTCGCCTACATATTCCAGAGGTGAGATTGCTATCTCCTGAAGAGTTAAAAGTAGAATTGAAAAGCCAATTTGATAATAGTTTATTGGCGACAGTACAGTTAAGTTTTTCTGGCTCATTTAGTGGTACGGCTGAATTAGTGTTTCCCTCAGAAAGTGCGGCTCATTTAGTATCAGTTCTGACAGGAGAAGCTCCCGGAACTCCTGATTTGGATGTGGTGAAAATTGGAGCTTTGCTGGAAGTGGGCAATATTGTTCTCAATGGGATAATGGGTTCTTTAAGTAATGCGTTAATAGAGCATTTGGATTATTCTTTACCTGCTTATAGTGAAAATAAAGTAAATAACTTTCCCATTTTTGCAGATATTGATGAAAATACGAAAATTCTGTTAGCCCATACCTGTTTTATAATTGAGCAATTACAGATTTCTGGAGACATTATTTTAATGTTTACCGTCGGTTCTTTAGATACTCTACTCAAAGCGATCGATCTAAATTTTGGGGAAATATTATGAACGAGCTAGAATTAGTTCAAAAAGAATTTGGGATTCTCGATCGCGTTCCCGAAGGAGTTTGCATTCTGCGAGAAGATTTCAACGTCGTGTTTTGGAACCGCTGTTTAGAAAATTGGACGGGAATTCCTCGCCGTGAGATTTTAGGAAAAAATATTAGTATTTATTTTCCCCATTTAGATCAACCAAAATACATTTTTAGACTCCAAGAAATTTTCTCTGGAGGTCCACCGACGATCTTTTCTTCCCAATTACATAAATCAATTATTCCTTGTCAGTTATCAGATGGTAGGTGGCGAATTCAGCATACTACGGTAACACCTGTACCAGCGGTAAATGCTCAGGAGAAACAGAGTGAAGAAATTGGCGATCGCCCTCTTAAAAAACCATTTTATGCCTTATTTGTCATCGAAGATGTCACTGATTTAACCCAACGCATCCAAGAGTATCGGACTATGCGCGATCGCGCTTTAGAAGAAATTAGCGAGCGCAAAAAGGTAGAAGAAGAACTGCTTATAAGCCAACATTTTATTCAAAAAGTAGCTGATACTGCTCCCTATATTTTATATATATATGATTTAGTTAATCAACAAATATTTTATGTTAATGAACAAGTCAATATATTGTTGGGATATAGTATTGAAGAAATTCAAGCAATAGATGTAAATAAATTTGCCCAATTGATTCACCCAGAAGATTTAGAGCAGTTTCCAGCACACTTTGCCAAATTCGATCGGGCGCAAGAAGGAGATATAATTGAAATTGATTATCGGATAAGTCATAATTCGGGAGAATGGCGCTGGTTTCATTGTCGAGAAGTAATTTTTACCAGAACATCTGAGGGAAAACCCCAACAAATTTTGGGAACAGGGCAAGATATTAGCGAAGGAAAAAAAGCCGAATTAGCTTTGCATTTACAGATAGAAAAAGAAAGGTTAATGGCGGGAATTACGCAACAGATTCGCAGTTCTTTAAACTTAAATGAAGTTCTCCACACGGCGGTAACAGAAGTACGCCATTTTTTGCAAGCAGATCGAGCGATCGTTTGTCGAGTTCAATATAATAGTGATGAAGAAAATCAAAATCTTAATTCAGGAATAATTACCGTAGAATCAAGAGCAGATGATTGCCAAAGTATCTTGGGATTAAAGATGCCAATTTCTTATTTAAATCAGGATTGTTGCTGTTTATATCAACAGGATGGAATTAGAAAAATAGATAATTGGTGTACGGGAGATTCTTGCTGTTCTCATCAAGTATTACTGCAAAAGTGGCAAGTAAAATCTTGCTTAGAAGTGCCGATTCGCCAAGGGAAAAAGTTATGGGGTGTTCTGATGGTGCATTATTGCCAATCAACTAGAAAATGGCAATCATTAGAAGTAGATTTAATCAAAGAATTAGCTAATCAATTAACGATCGCCATTCAACAAGCAGAACTTTACCAAAAATTGCAAGCAGCAAACCAAGAATTATCTCGGTTAGCTTCATCAGATAGTTTAACTGAATTGGCAAATCGGCGGCGATTTGATGAATATTTAGCTAAGGAATGGCGCAGACTAGAAAGAGAACAAGCGCCTTTATCTTTGATTCTCTGCGACGTGGATTTTTTCAAAAAATATAATGATACTTATGGACATCAAGCCGGAGATTTTTGTTTACAAGAAGTAGCGATCGCCATTCGTAAAGCAGTAAGAAGACCAGCAGATTTAGTCGCACGTTACGGAGGCGAAGAATTTGCGATCGTTCTACCTCGTACTCCCCTTGATGGCGCATATCATGTAGCAGAAACTATCAGGAAAAACGTCATCGGGTTAAAGCTTTCTCATGGAAGTTCCCCAATTAGTCAGTATGTTACTATCAGTATCGGAATTACTACCATAGTTCCCAATCATCGATATTGGCCTGCAAAGTTAATTGAAGCAGCAGACAAAGCCCTTTATCAAGCAAAGCAAGCTGGTAGAAATTGTGCGATCGGTCTGCGCGTAGAATCAACTACAGTTTAAGAGCAATTCCTTTTAAGCGAACACTTAAAGAATTCAGGTGAGGAAATTTTTTCAAACTTTGACCCGTCAAACAAAGTGAGGAATGTCTTCAAACCGAAATCAAATCCAGCAATTTTACCTGTCTCGTTCAGAGTTTTCATGATATCAATTGTACTATTTTACGGCTGAATAAATTCAGCCATTCGCTCATATCCCCCGTTTACAAAACGGGGGCTTTACGCTTCACGATTAGTAAAGATATGCGATAACATCACAGATGTAGTACAAAACACATCTGAACTCAGTTATGGAACCAGATTCATTACCAACTGAGGTGATTCTGACGTATCCACGTCGTTCTCTGGGTAAAATTAACCTCGACTGGACACCTCAACCCGGAAACTATCTCAATTTAGAAGGTCAAACTTACGCTGTTTTAGAACGCAGTCACCGCTACCAATATAAACTAGGTGGCTATGAACTCCATAAAATTGCCCTTTATGTCCAATCAGCGCCAAGTACGGCTGATAGAAGTTTGTACAAAGGTCGCTGGGTAGTGGGAGACGCTAGTTGTCGGTTTAACGCACATTCGGAAATTATGCGTTGTGCAGTTAATCCAGAGGGGCCATGCGATCGCTGTCGCCATTATGAATCATTCCCCGCTACTCAATAAAGTTCCATCACTGACCATTTTCTAACACCTCTCCCACTGTTAAACGAGTTCCGTTCACAAAATCCCATCCTGACTGGGGACGTTTGCCAGCCATTTGAACTTCTCGAAGTAGCAAAAGTCCTTCTCCAGTTTGAATGATGGGGCCAATTCCCTTGGCAAGACTTACGACTTCCCCCGGCTTACCAAGATATGAAGATAAATTATCCCAATCTTTTTCTAACACTTCCAAGGATGGGGGTAAATCTGCCCAATACTCGGAGCCAAGAGGTGCAGTAGCTGTAATTTTGAGCGAATTTCCCCGTAAAGTTGCTACACAATCAGGATAAAATCCTCTAATTTGGTTGTGTAATGCGATCGCTTGCCTAGACCAATCGATCGCATAATCCGGCTTTTTAATCAACGAAGCATAAGTAGCTATGGAATCATCTTGAGGAATCGGTTCAATCTCTTGACGCTGCAATTTTAACAGAGTTTCTATTAGTAAATCTGCCCCGATTTGAGATAAAGTTTTAGCTAAATCTAGGGAATTATCTAATAATGCGATCGGTGTCTTTGCTTTTAACAACATGGCACCAGTATCCATCCCCGCATCCATCAACATGGTAGTAATACCCGTTTCCTTTTCCCCATGATACAGACACCATTGAATTGGGGCAGCACCTCGATATTTAGGCAAAATGGAACCGTGAACATTTACACAACCAATTTTGGGCATATCTAAAATTTGCACAGAAAGTATTTGCCCGTAAGCTACCACCACGAAAACATCGGCTGCTGTTTCTTGCAATAAAGCCAGAGTTTCTTCATCTTTTTTAATTCTGGCTGGTTGCCAAACTGGTAATTGATGAGTTAAAGCTAACTCTTTCACCGGAGAAGGTATTAATTGATTACCTCTACCGCGACGTTTATCCGGTTGAGTAACTACAGCTAAAACTTCAAACTCTGGATGATTTAACAGTTTTTCCAGAGTTGGAACCGCGAATTCAGGTGTGCCAAAAAAGATGATTTTCATTAATAAGTAAAGGGAACAGGGAACAGGGACAAAAGGAAATCGAAAATCTCAAACTTATTTGGGGGATACTTTAATTTCTACCCGTCGGTTAAATTGCAGATTTGTTTGATTTTCATCGTTAATTAAAGGATTAGTTTCGCCGTAACCTACAGGTATCCAGGTATAGGATTTATCCAAGGTAGAGTCGAGATATTGCACGATCGCTTCCGCTTGGCGAAAGGATAACGCCAGATTGTTACTAGGTTCACCCACACTATCAGTATGCACGCCGATCGCAACCGTTGCCCCTGAATAATTTTTTAACTCATCAACCAACTTATCCAAAACTGGTTTTCCCTCAGTTAATAGAAAACTTTGGTTATCTTCAAACAAAACATCCGCAGGAAATTTTCCCACCAGAGTCTCTCGATTAATCAGCGGTTGGGTAGATAAAGCTAATTGACTAGCGCTTGGGAGTTGAGCTAAGTTTACCCGCAATTGTTGCCGAATTGCTTTAATTCTGGGTTCTAGTTTAGCGCGATCGCTCGTCGTCTTTAACTGTCTTTCCAAGAGTTGTAACTCTGTTTCCAGTTGCTTCCTTTGCGCCTTTGTCAATTGCGCCTTTGTCTGGGGTTGAGCAGCAAGGTTAGGATTATTACTACTCTCATCAGTATCCATCCCTGGAATTAATTCCGGTACTTTAGCTACCAAAGGTTTTTGCGGCGTTGATGCAGGATAAACAGTAGCTAATGCCACACCCAACAGGGCAGCGAAACCACCTCCTACCACCAACAATAAAAGTCTAAACAGAAAAACTAAGAAAAATCGCCCCATATTGATTTTCATAAGTTTATCGGGAGCCAAAAAAACTTACTCCTGTTGAGCCTTTTTTGTCAAGTGACCTAAAGAAGTAAGTTCTATTTAACCCGTAAAACAACCAGGGAAGGTATCTGAAAAACCATAAATAAATTCCCACCTACTCTAGCAATTTGTCCAGATATGTATAGAATATGCTCAACCGTTCCTTTGGCCGTTCCTCCTTACACTAGAAGCGCTCTCAAGAGAATTATCAATGTTTAAACGTCCACTGAATATCGGTCTGTATCTAATCAAACCACGCCAGTTGACCCTGACAACTGTGCTAGTTATCGCTTCCGCTTTAGTTGCGGGAAATTTATCGGCTTCTGCTAAAAGGGTAGTACAAGTAAAAGCTGTTACCGAGCAAGTACCTAATCAAAAAACTGTTCCCGCAGTTCGCCCAACTGTGCCAGTAACAGAACCATCTCAAGCTCAGGTCGATCCTTTGGAAAGTCCCTATCCTGTACCTTGGAATTGGGTGATGTCAACTCACGAACAGGTGAGTTCTACTAAAGGTTCGGGAGTTCGCTTCTACCGCACTCCCTCAGTGATTTCGCCAGATGGTAAGTATGCAGCTTACAGTCGGGTGCAACTGCGAGTCAAGCCGGAACTCTATCAGAGTCATGTTAGCAGTGTGATGTTTGTGGAGAATTTACAAACTAAACAGTTGCGAGTGGTGACGGCTAGTTCTCCTTTAGCGAACAATCCGAACAAAGCCAAAGAAGCTGGGGATATGCCTGGGATTGTGACTATTTTAATTCCGGTTTCTTGGTCGGCAAGTGGCGATCGACTTTTGGCGCGTCAGTTTGAAGGTAGCCTCAGCGCCAGTGATGCTTCTGACTATGCAGTAGTTTGGGATCGCAATACTGGTAGGAGTAATACAATTTCTCCTAGCAATGCTGCCGAGTATGGTCAAGCAATTTTGCTAGGTTGGAGTAAAGCTAACCCAAAAGATGTGATTTTCCAAGCCGGGGAATTAGGCGACGAAAAACGTCAATTATGGGCAGTTAATATTCAGGGTAAGACGATCGCAGCTAAACTTGAAGATCAGCCGATCGTTTTTGGCAGCACCGTCAAACAAGCTTGGGCGGGCCCTCAAGCTGGTTGGTAATTACTAAACTTCTTGCATTGCATTATAGAAACCCGGTAACTTCTGCGAAACCGGGTTTCTAAGTTACTTGGCATAAATCCAAACTAGGGAAGAGCCTGGTTTTTAAATAGAAGCATCTGCCAAGAACTGAGTTACTAACTCAATAGCTGAAGCCGGATTTTGCGCGATCGCCACTTGATTTTTAGCTAAACTTTGAAAAAAATCTTGACTATTCTCATCATTATTTAACAAAATTACTTTTTTATTTGCTTTCAAAGCTAAAGCAATTTCGGAAGCAGTTCCAGCACCCATACCACAAGCAATAATCACATCGCTGGAAAGCACATTAATATTATTTCGCGCATTTCCTAAATCGGTAACAATAGCAATATCTACAGCAAGAGAAGCAGTGGTAATATCAGAGGAAGGAAGAATACCGACGGTTAAACCATTGGCGGCTTTTGCACCTTTACTGGCAGCATCCATTACACCTTCATTTCTTCCCCCTGTGAGCAATACCCATCCAGCTTGGGCAATTAATTTTCCTAGCTGATAAGCATTTTCTAAATCAAGGTTTGTGGCGTTATTGCCTGGGCCCATGACACCAATAATAGTTTTTCTCATCACAATCTCTAAGTTTTTCAAATGGCAAAAATATCTATAGATACTGTCAAACAAATGCGGCAGGAGTTGCTGGAAGATTCCCAACTAAATTTTAACTTTATGATTCTGACCATAGGTGCTTGTTTGATCGCTACCTTTGGCTTAGTTAGCAATAGTGCAGCTGTAATTATTGGGGCGATGATTGTTGCACCATTAATGATGCCGTTGCGGGGAGCAGCTTTTGGCGCGTTGGAAGGAGATCCACAGTTATTGGGCGAAGCGATTAAATCGATCGCCATTGCCACTTTATTTTCTACCCTAGTCTCATGGTCGATCGGGCGTGTAATTGCTTTGCCTGAATTTGGCTCGGAAGTTTTGGCTCGCACTGAACCCACTTTACTGGATTTGGGAGTGGCTGTAACCGCTGGTGCGATCAGTGGTTTTGCTAAGGTAAGACCAAAAATTAGTGATGCTTTCGCCGGAACTGCGATCGCCGTTGCCTTAATGCCCCCCATCTGTGTAGTTGGCTTAAGTTTATCTCAAGGAATTTGGAATTATAGTTGGGGCGCTTTCTTACTTTATCTCACCAATCTTTTGGGCATCGTCCTTGCTTGTATGTTGGTGTTTATCGGTGCTGGTTATGCTAAGTACAACCATGCTTTCAATTGGACTTTAGGTATGGCTAGCATTTTACTGATCCCTTTGGGAATCAGTTTTTTTCAACTCCTCAGACAAGCCCAACTTCACCACACGATCAAGTCGATTCTCCTTAACCGTACTATTACGGTGGGTCAAATGGTGGAACTGAAACACACCAACGTTGACTGGTCAGCCCAGCCACCAAGAGTTTACTTGACAGTGCGAAGTAACAACCAGATTTCTCCCAACCAAGTTCACCTGGTAGAAAATTTCCTTTCTAAAGAAATGGGCAGACCTTTTACTCTCGTGTTTCAAGTTGAACAAATTCAGGAAGTCAGAGCCAAAGATTCCGTAGAATCACCTAAAGAATAATTTTTACTTCAGTACAAGAGAAATCCAAGGCATCAGGCTCCTACCTAACCAGCTTTTTTTTCACCACACAGTTATTTATGCTACACTGTGTTAGTTACTTTTACTATTATTCTTTGTCCGTACAGTTAACTAAGGGCTGCGTGTATTTACATAAACTTTAAACAGCCCCTGCCCGGGGGAATTGGCTGGAAACCTTGTCTAGTTTATCTTTTGGTAGATCGCAAGTTAAACATCTCAGATGAGATAGTTATAAAGTTTATGTAAAATTACGGAGAAGTGCTTGAGTTTATAGATAAACTTACGTAAGTTAAGTATAAGCAACAAAAATCAGAGTAGAATTACTCAGTAATTTTTTCGCTCTTGTTCGGTCTGTTCGAGTTACAAATTGCCTGAGTAGCTCCTACTAGCCTAAATGTTGGCGATCGTACTCCGTTAACATCTACTCAATCAAACGCTTAACTCTAGGGGAATCAGTAAAATGTATATGAGTAATACCATAGAAACCATTACAGCAAATAATCGAATAAATAAGAGGAATAGTTATAAAGAATTAATGGCAAAAAATTCGGCAATAAAGTTAGTTACAACTCGTGCCAAATTAAGAGCAAACGATATAGTAGATTGGCAAGAATTCGGTAAAGAATTTGATTTTCTTTCCAGTCCTTTGCGGGTTCATTCTCGCAATGGAGTCCAACTAAAAGTAAGTTCTAGCGGAAATTTTCTGCGCCTTGACGAAGGTAGCGGAATCAAAGGAAAATTTCCATCAGGAGACAAATTACTGTTTTTAGAGTTTTCTGACAGTGCGATTACAATTGATTTTGCTACCCCTATTTTTGGTGTGGGTACGCAAATTCAAAGGGCATTTTTTGGGGCTTTCACCGGAGTAATTGAAGCTTTCGATCGCAGTGGTAAAAGTTTAGGCAAATTCAGTGTTTGCGGTAACAGTGACAATCCTGGTAATGACTCAGCACCATTTATCGGTGTCCTGAGTAAAACCGCTAATATTAGCAGAATCACCTTATATGTACCAGAAAATAATGGTTATGGCTTTACTATTAACGAGTTGCATTTAGTCACTCGGAATTTGCCGCATATTGCAGTTTTATGAACTGTAGCCCAGAAACCCGATTTCTATGGAAAATCAAGGGTTTGGTAACAAAAAATTTACGAAGAAACCGGTTTCTGACCTCTTCGTGCGTAAGTCCTAAAGTCATAACTAGCAACTTACATTAAACTGAGATAAGAGCACTCCTGAGCGGAGCCTGGAGTTTCTCGTTCCCAGGTAGAACCGGGGAACGAGGGAGAGGGAGGTTCTACCTCCAAAAGTAAAGCAAGATCTGAGTTAAATATTAAAAATCAATCCGCCAATCATTCCGGCAAGTAATCCAAACCCAATCCAGACGTTTTGGCGAAAGATTTGCCCATAAACGGGTTTTGGTAAATCGGCGTTGCGTAATTGGGAATAATGCCAAATCCAGCCAACTACGGCGGCGACAAAAGCTAGCCAAAAGCTGAAATGCAGCTGCATATCTATCCCTAACCAAGCTAGCAAAAAAGCAGTGCCAAAAAAGAAAATTCCCACTGCTTCTGGTGCAAATTGACCAAAAAACAACGCACTGGAATTAATACCGATTCGGCGATCGTCTTCTTTGTCACTCATGGCATAAACCGTATCAAATCCCAATGTCCAAAACACTGTTGCACCCCAAAGCAACCAAGTATCAAATTCTAAACTTCCTAGTGCTGCACTCCAACTAATTAATACGGCAAAACCCCAAGCAATTGATAACACTAATTGGGGAATCGGAAACACTCGTTTAGCTGTAGGGTAAAAAATAATTACGGGAATTGCGGCGACGCATAACCAAAAACTTAAAGGATTTAGATAAAGTGCTAACACACCTGCACAACATAAAGCGATAATGACGATCGCAATTCCAGTGCGAATTGATAAAGCACGAGAAGCTAAGGGACGTTCTTTAGTTCTTTCCACTTGCGGATCGATATCACGATCCCACAAATCATTCACAACACAACCAGCTGCACTTGTAGCTAAACTCCCTAAGACTATTACGCCGACGAGTGGCGCTGGTGGTGTGCCCCTAGCTGCTAAAAATACTGCCCACAGTGCAGGTATCATTAAAATTAAACGTCCCGCTGGTTTATCCCATCTCAGTAGTCGAATTATGGTAGCGCCGGGAAAGGTTTGCTGTGTGTCTTGAGTGAGCATAGTTTGACTACGATATCAATACTTTACCTGTTATTTTTCTAACTCAATTATACAAGATATATACCTCTTTCTGTTATGTTGTTGTTGTTATACTTGTTGACGATATTAAAAAAAAATGGCGTTATATATCGCACAATATAGAATTTTGGAGCAATGAAAATCCCCTATCTTCATTACTTTATTTATTACTTTCATTTCCGAAAATATTTGGTAGCTATAATTCGATCAAAAGCAGAGACGGTAAAATTGGCTATGTCAAACCTAGAACAAACTAAAGCGGCAATTCTCTCACTGCCATCTAATGAATTTGAGCAGCTGAAAAAATGGTTGTTCGACTTAGATTATGAACGCTGGGACGAACAGCTAGAGCAGGACATTGCAGAGGGTAAATTAGAGGCATTAGCGCAAGAGGCGATCGCAGAGTTTGAAGCTGGACATTGCCGAGAAATTTGATGCAGTACACAACTCGACGGTTTTGGCAATGTTACAATGCTTTACCTAAAAGTGTACAGCGAACGGCATTTCTTGGTTTTGGATTGGGACACACGCAGAGTATGACCAATTGATTAGCAAGTCCTAAAGGAATTTATAAGGCTTTTATCCATTGCCGGGAAAGGACAAGAAAAGCTGATATTATTCCTGAAGGGAGGGGGTGAAGGCTGTCACCCTAAATACAATTTTTATGGGAAATCCTGTGATGGAAAATCAGGTAAATGTTCCTAGTGCTACTGGGGCAAAAAATCGCATTCTCGCTGCTATTGATATTGGGACAAATTCGATTCACATGGTAGTGGTGCGAATTATCCCGGAACTACCAGCTTTTATGATTATTGAACGGGAAAAAGATACAGTAAGGTTAGGCGATCGCGATCCCGATACCCACAACTTAAAACCGGAAGCTATGGAAAGGGCAATTTCGACTTTACATCGTTGTCGAGAACTTGCCAAAACTTTGAATGCAGAACAAATTATTGCTGTGGCGACTAGTGCGGTACGCGAAGCACCTAATGGGCGAGATTTTCTCAAGCAAGTAGAAACGGAAACTGGGTTAGTTGTTGATCTAATTTCTGGACAAGAAGAAGCGAGAAGGATTTATTTAGGCGTTTTGTCGGGGATGGAATTTAATAACCAACCTCACATTATTATTGATATTGGGGGCGGTTCTACTGAATTAATTTTAGGAGATAGTCAGGAACCGCGATCGCTTAGTAGTACCAAAGTTGGTGCTGTCAGACTTAGCGCCGAATTTATTAGCACCGATCCGATTAGTAACTCGGAATTTTATTACCTGCAAGCTTACATTCGGGTAATGTTAGAAAGAGCAGTGGATGATTTAAAAGCTAATTTAAAACCTGGTGAATCTCCCCGTTTAGTAGGCACTTCAGGAACAATCGAAACTTTAGCCATGATTCACGCCCGCGAAAAATTGGGCATGATTCCTAATCCGTTAAATGGTTATCAATTCAGTTTAAAAGATTTACAAGAAACTGTAAATCGCCTCCGCAAAATGAATAATACAGAACGCGCAGCTATACCGGGAATGTCCGATCGGCGATCGGAAATTATTTTAGCGGGCGCTTTAATTTTACAAGAAGCTATGTCTTTATTAGGCGCAGAAAGTATTACTATTTGTGAGCGAAGTTTGCGGGAAGGTGTCATAGTTGATTGGATGCTCACTCATGGTTTAATTGAAGATCGGTTGCGCTATCAAAGTTCAGTTAGAGAACGCAGCGTTTTCCAATCTGCTCAAAAATATCGAGTTGATTTAACACATAGTCAAAGAGTTGCAGAATTTGCGCTCAGTATCTTCGCTCAAACCAAAGGTAAATTACATAATTGGGGAGAATTAGAAAGAGAATTACTTTGGGCTGCTGCGATTTTACATAATAGCGGACATTATGTTAGTCATTCAGCACACCACAAGCATTCATACTATTTAATTCGCTATAGTGAGTTACTTGGTTACACGGAAACTGAAATCGAACTAATTGCTAATTTAGCTCGGTATCACCGAAAAAGCGCCCCGAAGAAAAAACATGAAAACTTTCGGAATTTACCGACAAAAGAATATCGCCTAATGGTGAGTCAGTTAAGTGCTTTCCTGCGAATATCGGTAGCATTAGATAGAAGACAAATTGGTGCTATTAGTCGCTTGGAGTGTGAGTATATTCCATATTTGGCAGAATTTCGCTTAAAACTTTTCCCGACTTTCCCTGATGATGATTGCGCCTTAGAACTTTGGAGTTTAAATTATAAGAAGGATTCTTTTGAAGCTGAATACAGCTTGAAATTGGTTGCTCAATTGGAACCTACTGCTGTTACTGTTGGTTAAGGGTACAAATAACTTGTCGAAGTTGAGATGGCGCGATCGACTCTCGATCTGCGAAAATAAAAGTCCATGAAAACAAACAGCCTCTTTTATCACCTATTGCAAAATTTTCCTAGTGTCTTTTTTGAACTGATTGGACATCCGCAAATAGAAACCAGCGGCTATGAGTTTCAATCTGTGGAAATTAAAGATACAAATCAAAGAATTGATGGCATATTTATTCCCGCTAAACGCACCCGTCAACCAATTTATTTTGTTGGCGTACAATCTCAATTCGATGAAGATTTTTATTATCGATTTTTTACGCAAATCTTTCTTTATTTAGAACAGAATAAATCTAACAGAGATTGGTTTGCTGTGGCGGTTTATCCCCGTCGCCTGATTGAATCAGTAGTCCCAAGACCTTATCAATGGTTAGTAGAAAGTGACCATATCAAGCGTTTGTACTTAGATGAATTAGGACTGATTGCTAATCAATCTTTGGGTTTGGGAATGTTAAAATTACTGGTGGAAGATGAAGCTAAAGCCCAACAGAGAGCCGAGTATTTAATTCATCAAATCCAGCAACTAAATCCCAGTAAAGAACAAGCAAACTTGGCGGATTTATTGACAACAATTTTAGCATATAAATTCCCACTATTGGGAATTCAGGAGTTAACGAAAATGTTTGAATTAAGCAACTTAAAACAAAGCAAACTTTATCAAGAAGCTAAGACAGAAGGGAAATTAGAAACGGTTCCTCTGTTATTAGAATTAGGATTGAGCGTGGAGAGAATTGCTCAAGAATTGCATTTAGATCTTGTGCAAGTGAAAGAAGCCGCTAAAGAATTAGCTGGACAAGAAACTACTTTGGAATAGCTGTTTTGGGGAGGAGGGGATTGGGGATTGAGGAAGTTGTGTGAGATAAAGAACTGGCATAATGAAAAACAAATTTCGCGTAAAATTCCACAGGTGTTAATCCCACCAAAAATCACCGAGTCTGGAATTTGCTCAGGGTAAAGCTGAGGACTGTTTAATTTCCTCGCAGTGTTTGATACCTGTAGGAAGCGTAGGTATCAAAAATTGCCCCTACGACAGCGAAAGCAAACCCGATCGCCAAAACGCCATCCATCGGAGAACCATCACCAAAAATTTCCAGAAACCTCGCCAGTCCCTCTATCCCAGACTGACAAAGAATCTCAAAACCGGGAACGAAACCCACCAAAGACAGACCAACTAAGATTGCACCAATCAGAAATACTGGAGCAACAAAGCTGAAAGCAGTCGTCAGCAGCAAGCGAAAGAACTTCGGTAAAATACTCATGCTCTGAAATAACACTGCAAATGAACTGGGTCAGGGCAAGTTGATTGATTTACCTTGCCAATATATACAATAAGCGCTATACCCAGATTTGCACCCAAAGTTTAAAAATCTTAAATCTTCCTTAAGAAATCGTAGGGTAAATCACAAGTTTTGTAATAAAGCCAGTTGCTAGTTATGAGCTTAAACATTTTCGATCCCCCATTATCCCCCTTACTAAGGGGGACTTTGAAACGGTTTTTCCCTTGGGTAAGGAGGACTGTGAATCGGTTTTCCCTCTTGGGTAAGGAGAACTGTGAATTGGTTTCCCCCCTTGGGTTCGGGGGGTTAGGGGGGATCAGACCGACAATATTTGGGCTATTGCTTTAAAGCGGAACAGAGAAGAATATAGTGAGCGAAACAAGTTCTAATTCAGATTTAGAGAGATGGGGGCGGCGTTTAGTAGCGGCGATTTTCCTGGGTGGACAAGTTATAGTCCATTTACTCAAGGGTAAAATTCATCGGCGCAACACCTTAGAACAAATGGCAACAGTTGGGCCAGAATCATTATTAATTGCCTTGATCACAGCTGCTTTTGTGGGGATGGTGTTTACAGTGCAGGTGGCGCGAGAGTTCATCAGTTTGGGCGCAGGTAACACCGTCGGCGGAGTATTAGCATTAGCCTTAGCCCGGGAACTCGCGCCGATTCTGACTGCTGTAGTATTAGCAGGGAGAATTGGTTCAGCTTTTGCGGCGGAAATTGGCACAATGAGAGTCACAGAGCAAATTGACGCTCTGTATATGTTGAAAACCGATCCGATCGACTATTTAGTGATTCCCCGTGCGATCGCCTGTTGCTTAATGTTGCCAGTTTTAACGCTGATGAGTTTAATCACTGGCTTGTTAGGCGGGTTAATCATTTCTAGTAGTATATATGGGATCTCGCAATCAGTATTTTTAGATTCAGTGCGGAACTTCCTCTCCGTTTGGGATGTTTGTAGTGCCGAGATTAAAGCTTTTTGCTTTGGCGCTTTAATTGCCGTGATCGGTTGTAGTTGGGGTTTAACTACTTCCGGGGGTGCAAAAGGTGTGGGACAATCAACCACAACTGCTGTAGTAACTGCTTTGCTAGCAATCTTTATTAGCAATTTCTTTTTGAGTTGGGTAATGTTCCAAGGAACAGGCAGTGCGGTTTTACAAGGTTTGTGAGTCAGGGGACTAGGGTAGGGGCAATTCATGAATTGCCCCTACGACTGGGAAAGTTCCAAGGAACAGGCAGTGCGGTTTGTGAGATACTGACGATTTAAAATAGTAGTGGTTTGTGTTTGTAAGTTAGGAAGGAAAGACGGTGACTACGGCTACTCCGATCGGATCGCAACAAACAGTTGAATTAGCTCCCAGCTACACCATACCTTTAGTTTTAGTTTTGGGCGCAATACCATTGATCGTCGTGCTACCTTGGCTGAGTTTGGTAATTGCGATTTTTGGCTTGTTCCTTTTGTTCCAAACTGTCACCATTCGGCTAAAATTTACCCCAACAGCTTTAGAAGTATATCGCTCTCAAAAATTGATTCGCAACTTTCCTTACTCCGAATGGCAAAATTGGCGGATATTTTGGCCTCCTGTACCAATTTTGTTCTACTTTAAAGAAGTTAAAAGCATTCACTTTTTGCCGATTATTTTCGATCCTCAAATGCTACAAACCTGTTTAGAACAGCGCTGTCCCCGGAATTAGTTGTTATTTGTTATTACTTTAAATGAATTCAGACTCATCCCCTTTGCAAAAATCAGACTCAGAAGCGAATATCGATCCTTGGGCAGATGCCCCAAAGGAAACTACCACAGTAGAAGCTATTCCCACACCATTGCAAATTCCCACAACTGATTTGAATCCAGTGGTAATATTGAATAACTCATCACCAGAAAATGAAGTAAATACCTGGGAACAAAGAGTAGCTCAATTGCAGCAGCAAGAACGGATGCTCAAACAACAGATTGCTAGTTTGCAAGGTGACTATACGCAACAAATAGCAGAAATGCAAACTGCTATGAGTCGGGTAGTGCAAGAAAGTTTGCGAGATTTAGAACAACGACGACAAACTTTACAATTAGCAGTAGAACAATTGGAACGCCGCCAAGAACGCATTCGCAATGAAATGAAAACGACTTTTGCAGGTGTTTCCCAAGATTTAGCAATTCGCGTTCAAGGTTTTAAAGATTATTTAGTCGGGAGTTTACAAGATTTAGCAACGGCGGCGGAACAATTAGATTTAGTTCCCCAAACTGATGAATCAGAAATGGTGGAAGTTAAAGAGGCGAAACCTGCAAAAAGCACCTCTGTAAATCTTCAATTTGCGGAACAAGGTTTTGAGGATCAAGCAAGGAGAATTCGCCAATTATTAGATCAGTATCGCACTCGTCCAGATTATTATGGCCCACCTTGGCAATTGCGCCGCACTTTTGAACCAGTTCATGCAGAAAGAGCTTCTCAATGGTTCTTTACTCAAGGTGGAAAAGGTGCGTTGCGATCGCTAGGAACTCGCTTACAAAATATCTTGGTTGCTTCGTCGATCGTTTCGGTTTTAACAGATCTGTATGACGATCGCCTCCGCACTTTAATTTTGGCAAATAGTCCCGAACGTTTAGGAGAATGGCGACGCGGTTTACAAGACTGTTTAGGCATCTCTCGCGGCGATTTTGGGCCCGATCAAGGTTTGGTATTATTTGAAGCGCCAGAACCTCTGGCAATCAAAGCAGAAAGGATAGTTAAAGAAGGAGATTTGCCGTTAATTATTATTGACGAAACAGAAGATAAAATTAATCTTTCTGTGCTGCAATTTCCCCTTTGGTTAGCTTTTGCACCCGATCCACAATCTCCTAGCTATTCTTCCGATCGGTATTAGTTAGGGACTGGGGATTGGGGATTAGGGATTGGGTAAGGTTTGTAGGGTGCGTCAGAACTAAAAATTCCTGTGACTTGCCCAAATTTTACAGTCTGACGCACCCGAAGGATGATAACTGGGGACTAGGGATTAGGGATTGGGTAAGGGAATAAAGTTGCCTTTACCCAATAAGTATGAAAATTTGTGATTTTAAAAAAGGTGATTGTGGTGGGGATAACTATTAGTATTGGGTTGTTGTTAGTGGCTTATTTGTTGGGTTCTTTTCCCACTGGTTTTTTAGCTGCTAAATTGTTGAAAGGCATTGATATTCGTGAGGAAGGTTCCGGTTCTATTGGGGCAACAAATGTGCTGCGAACTTTGGGGAAAGGGCCTGCAATTGTTGTATTGTTAGTGGATGCGTTGAAGGGTGCTTTGGCGATCGATCTAGCCAACTGGATTTATCCTTTTACTAACAACGAAAGTTTACCTTTACCTTGGTTAGTTACTTTAGCCGGATTATTCGCTGTCATCGGTCACAGTTTACCCGTTTGGTTGAAGTTTAAAGGTGGGAAATCAGTGGCGACAAGTTTGGGCATTCTGTTAGCAATGTCCTGGCAAGTAGGGTTAGCAACTTTGGGGGTTTTTGCTTTTG
The DNA here is from genome assembly GCF_041929345.1 of Floridaenema aerugineum BLCC-F46. NCBI lineage: Bacteria > Bacillati > Cyanobacteriota > Cyanophyceae > Aerosakkonematales > Aerosakkonemataceae > Floridanema > Floridanema aerugineum. Next base: position 6,092 of record NZ_JBHFNQ010000145.1, on the reverse strand, counting down.
TGGTGGCAATTACTCGCATCGTTTCTATTAGTTCGATTGCGGGTGCGATCGCAGTTTCCCTATTCATGATTTTGTTTAAACAACCACTGCCATATTTAATATTTTCCTTAGCTGGAGGTGTGTATGTAATTTGGCGACACCGCAGCAATATTCAACGAATAATTGCGGGAACTGAACCGAAAGTTGGGCAAAAATTAGTAACTGAAATCGAGCAAACTACTTAGAAACAGAAAGAATCATCAGGAAAATAGACTTCGTGCGGAATTACGATGATATCATGTCCGTTTTATTACCCATAATTAGGAGTAGGGACACGGCATAATTAACTTTATCTGTTTGTCCAAAATATTTATGATGCCGTGTCCCTACGCAACAACGTGGTGAGTTTTTATTGTGGGTAATTCAACGGACATGATATGAAATCCTTTTTGGATAGAGTTTTGGGTAGGGGCGAAGCATTCGGGTCAAAATTTATGGGTAGAAACCTAGATTTTTTGCCCGAATGCTTCGCCCCTACAAAGGCAAAAAATACTTAACCGAGCAGTATTGGGATAGAGTGTAAGTCTCGGTTAAACTGCATATTTAGTCCAATGTCGATGGTTTGCTGCCAAGTATTTGTTGTGTTTGGGTATCGCTAACCAGTGTTTCTGAAATATTACCTAAAAAACAAATAGCGTTTTGATCTACTTCATAACCCCATTGGCGCAAATATTCACACACACCTGAAACAATCTGTGCTGCTTTTTCCCAGTCTTCTGCTTGACAAGCATGATAGTGTGCTTGAATTAGGGGTTTAATATCTTCAATATTTTGCCATTCGGTTTCTGGTTTAAGAGGAAATTTTAAAAAGTAATGGTAGGCTTGTCTATGAGCCTTAAGGAGATGTTCGTAGTTTTGAGATAATATTCGATATGCTTTTTCTTGAATGATGGGATGAATTTGATAGCATTGTTTTACTGGGTGATAATAAAGTAATTGCCGACGTTTGAGGGCACGGAGGATGTTTTCTTTAAGTTCATATCGGCTTACCTCTGGCATTTGAGCCGCAATAGCATTATAGTTTAGGTTAAATTCTGAAGTTCGGTAAACAGAAAGTCGGCTAATACAATTTCTTTCTAACTCGCTGAGGCGCTGAAATATTTGCTCAAGGAAATTGTCAATTTCTTGAATGAGCAACCAGTCTCTATCTTGCAAAAATTTGCCGACGTTTCCCTGATATTCCTCATTATTACAAATTAAGTTGGCAATGAGTTGCAACGCTTTAGGGTGTCCTTGATAGCGATCGCTAAGTTCAGCTAATTCTGAAACCTCTCCTCCTTTCGATGAAGGAAAAGAGTTAGGGAGGTTAGGTTCTAATTCTTGCGGTGTGTCAGTTAGATTAAAAGATTGCAATAGTGCAATTCCGGTATCTCGATCTAATCCAGTCAGCACAATTTCACGGGTAACAGTTGGGGGTAATTCTGCCAAGCTTTCCCGACTGATGAATAACAATTTGCTTTGATGTTCGGTGTCTAATAGTTGTTTAAATAACCAGGCATATTCTGTGTATGTTTCATCAAAATAGCCAGTCGTTTGTGCTAAACCAGTTTTTAAGATTGTTTCGACACTATCAAAGACAATCAGACAAGGTTTTTCTTTTACCAGTTTTATGAATTGCTCGATTTTTTGATGACAATAATTTGGTTGGGATAGAGCGATCGTGGAATCTGTACCGGAAAGGACACTGAAGAGGGAATCTATAAATACGAGAAAATTCGGGGGTATATCACCACTTGTTTGTAAAGTTTGCCATGCAGCGGCGACAAAAGGTGTAGTTTCTCCTTGCAATTGGCGAACAAGTTGACTGGCAAGAGTGCTTTTGCCGATTCCAGGTAATCCAACAATAGAAATTCCGATAATGTTTGGATTGAAAAGGTGTTTTTTTATCGCTTCAATTTCTCTGGTGCTACCTACCCAATTTCTCACAGGGGGTAGGTTTTCTGGAAGTGCGAAGTTGGTATTTTTTTCACAAAGTATGGGTAAATCTGCGATCGCAGATGCTAGTAGTAATTCTGTTTTCTGAATATCGCTACGTTCAATAATATCTTCCCAATTATTAATTCCTACTGCTTTACAAATATCAATAAATGTTTCTCGCCTAATATGTTTCCGCCCCCAAAACCGTTTTAAGGTTGCTTTAGAAGTCAAGGCAGCTTTACACCACATTTGATCTGTTTTGTTCCAACCCGGATTACGTCTGGCTATATCAATTATTTTTAGCCCCTCTTCAGATGCTCTGAGTAAGCCAGCCATTTTATTCCCATAGCACAATTGCGATCAATTTGAATTATACATCAGTTTGAAGAGCCAAACAGTGAGACAAATGAGCTAAATGATTGCGCCAAATAGTGAGCCAAAAGGTTAACTATTTTAGCTTACGACAACGCTACTCTAGTAATTCAGACAGCCAAATGTAACAAATTATTGTGTATTCTTAAATATGACAGATGCCGCTCTACTCAGAGAGAAAAACTATTCTCACAATGTTGTATACGAATTCGATCGCTCCAAGCAGATTAGAACGTTTATTTTAGAAAGCAGTCACCGAGCCTTAATTTTTGTCTGCGAAGACAACCTGGGATCTGAGGAAGCATTACTGGATTTATCAGTACTAGAGAAGTTACTAGAATCATCGCCAGTTACATACAACCCTGGTGGAGTAGTAGATGCTCTTTCCCTTGTTGCCAAAGGGAATATAGAAAGAGTAATTCTTGATGAGTCGGTTTTCGATCGAGATGTTGTCTATCTGCAAACAGTCGGACGAAATGCTGCTATTGAAATTCGACCAGACGACTTGCGAAAAATTCTGGCAGATTTAGGTTTTGACTCTGAATCTGACAAGCCAAAATTAATTACTTATGATTTTGGTTACGCCTGACAGATGGCACAAAGAAGATGTCAAAGTCAGATGAAAATCGAGACAGTTGTATCTACTTGTTAGATAGTCCAGATGAGATTAATCGCAAAATTAAACGGGCGAAAACCGACCCGAATCCTACATTAAGCTTTGACGAAAATCGCCATGAAGTTTTTAATCTGTTAAGTATCTATCAAGTTTTATCCGGTAAGGAAAAGGAAGCAGTTGAAGCTAACTTTGAAGGCAAGGGTGCAGCAGCACTGAAAAAGGAATTGACAGAATTGTTGGTTGAGGATTTAAAACCAATTCGAGAAAAATACAACGAGTTGGCTAGTAATCCCAGTTTAGTAGATGTTGTTTTGCAAAAAGGTAGGGAGCGGGTAGAGCCAATTGCTAAACAGACTTTGGCGATCGCAAAACAGCGTGTAGGTTTATAATTATGCGAGGTTTAAGAAGTAACGTCCTCGCTGTTGGATTGCTTGCCGCATTTTGTACGGCTATTTTCAGAGGTTTAGATAACTTCACCGTACATAATCTTATTACTGCTCCCGATAAGTTAACTGCGGCATTTGCTTACCTCATTATTGGCGGTTGGACTGGTGTAATAGCTGGAACATTCTTCTCATTAATTTTAGGGAGAAAACTCATCGATGATAAGTTTAGAAAGATTGTCTTTAACAACCGCCAGATGCACTGGTCTGCATTCATATCTGGGAGTATATCAGCAGGTAGTACACTTTTTATTTTGCTAGGCAATCAACTTGGCGATCCTAGCGTCATAGTAGCACTTTCCAGTCTTACTATTGTCTACACAATTTTGTACGACCTATCCACAGGACAAGCAGACTGGAAATACCTTTTTCTGCCATCGATTGTCACCATTACAGGTGGTATGATGGCTGGTTTTAGTGGGTCGCTATCAGTAACAGCTATAGGTCTTTTCTATGTCGTTGTTGTTTCTAATGGTTTAGGTGCATTTTCAGAAATAATTGAACAAAAGGGAGTTCGTGCTAGCGATAGTGTCAACCTTTTCATTTGGCGTTTTTTCTGGCTTGCTCTAACTGGCACTATCCTTGCGATCGCAGTTTCTTTGCCGCGTGGATATTTTAGTTTGCTTGTAGCAACGATTCAACAGGGAATGATTCATCTACCTTGGGTTATTACCACTATGTTTTTTGTCTTTGTTGCTATAGGGCTGAAACTTTACTTAAAGGGAACTCAGGCAGTATCTGTAGTTCTATTAATATTATCAGCCCAAGTTATTCTGGCATACCCGATTACTATTATTGGCGATCGGCTTCAACCGGGATTGTTTGGTGAACTTCCTACCATTTCAATATGGATGATTAGAATTATGGGTGCGATCTTAATTATTTTCGGTATTTTTCAACTTGAGATCGGCAAAAAAAACTTCAATAAGTAAAAATTAATAAAAGAAGTAGTAACTATGTCTAACATTCTAATTCGTCACGAAGTTCTAGAACTATTACAACTGGTTAACAGTGACGGTGTATCTCACTGTCATCCTGACCAAATATTGTCACAATTACAAACAATTTGTAACCATAATCCCGATCGCATCCGCATTGAAGAAATCGGTCATTCTCGCGATCGCCATCCTCTTTACGCATTGCTGATAGGCGATACAAATAACAAACCTATCATCGCTGCTACAGGTAACTGTCATGCTGAAGAAGCGATCGGCACAACTACAATCCTAAGACTAGCAGAAGCGATCGCATCCCAACCTGACTTTCAACCCATCCTAGAAAATTACTCTTTTGCCTTTATTCCACAAGCTAACCCCGATGGTACGTTAAAAAATTGGGAATGGCTAAAACTCGATCGTCCTACTTACCGCGACTACCTGCGACATTACTATCGAGATAATCGTTCGGAAGATGTCGAGCATGGTATTCCTACTCCTGAAACCGCACAAGAATGCCGTCCCGAACCAGAAGCCATTGCTAAATTTTATCGTCGCTTTCCAAAAATTAGTTATTACGTTACTCTCCACTCAGCTAATATCTTTCCGGGAGCGATGTTTTTAGTCAGTGAAAAACCACCAACCGCTATTTCTGAAACATTGGGTGCAGTTACCCATCAACAAAGTTTATCTTTGTACGAAGACAACGATAATGGTATGGATGGTTTTGAATTTATCGAACCTGGATTTTATGGGATTCCCCGCTTTGAAGTGATGCGGGAAAAAATGTTGGCAGGAGGAGATCCAGAACGCATTAAGAAATTTAAGCTTAACTCATTTCAATTAGTTGAAAGCGAATGTCAATGTCCGATGTCTTTAGTATCTGAGCTACCTTACTTTCAAGTGATGGGACTCGATGATTTAACTCCTTTGGCTGATTATATTCCTGTGGCTTGCGATCGGGAAGTCCTCAAACGCAAACTTGTTTATTTTGAAGAAAAAAGTGCCAAGCAACGAATGAATTTGCTTTCTTGTCTATCAGCCTCTAATTTTTCCTCACCACTGATGGAGTTTTACCAAGAAAAAACTAAATGGTTGCTAGGAAATATAGCAGGCGATCGCCAAGATTGCCACAAAGTCAGGGGATGTCCGACTTTAATCAAAGACTTGCTCGAAGTTCGTATTCGACCTTTGATGCTAGAAGCTGAAATAGCTGCTATGATGCTTCGACTTTACTCTGAATTTGGCGAAAATTCGGAGTGTATCCAGTCAGCTATTTCATACTATGAGGAAACATTTAATAACGCTTGCGATCGCATAGACAAAATTACCACAATCAAAACTCTTTCCCTAGCCGATCAAGTCAAAATCCAAGCGGGAATTATTCTATCTGGACTATTAGTAAGCTAAAGGTAGTGCAATGGCTAGAATTTTACTTATTGATAATTATGACAGCTTTACCTACAACGTTTCTCAGTGTTTTAGCGTTCTTAAACTCGGAACAGCTAACCCTGTAATTGATGTTATTCGTAACGATCAAATTACTGTAGAAGAGGTGAAAGAAAAAGTGAAAGATGGTCACTATAAAGCAATAGTGATTTCACCTGGGCCAGGTCGCCCTTCAGACGCAGGTATTGTAAAACTTCACTTAATTTGTAGTCATTTATAAGCTAAAATAGTTAACAATTATTTTACTTTAACCCTCAAGAATCAATGACCTGAGTTATCAGGGTGAAATGTCCCGGGACTCTAAGCAACCACTAGTACCAT
>NZ_JBHFNQ010000144.1:0-2370 GCF_041929345.1 Floridaenema aerugineum BLCC-F46 | reverse complement strand
GCCCCGCCCTTGTTTTACTTTATTTAGATCTACCTACTTATTTAACAATAATAGGACTTACGCACTCTCTGACTGAAACTTAGATCCCCCCTAGCCCCCCTTACAAAGGGGGGAAGTTCTAACATCATAGTCTAAGTTTCCTTATTTCAGTTACCCCAATACCTCATCCACACTTAAAACCACATCAGAAAAACTTAACGGCGAAACATTTTCACCTCTTCTAAATTGCCGAATTTCTGCATAACTATTCGCCAAAGGTTGACGATAAACTTCAATTAACTCCTCTGCTAAACTTACTATCCAAACTTCCACAATACCCGCTGCTGCATCAAGAGGAATTTTCACTTCTCTGTCATATTCAATAGTTGTATCAGATACTTCAATTATTAGTAAAACTTCCTGTGGTTGGGGATGTCTTTGTGAGTAACAATCTGCACGAGGTATCAGTAAAGCTATATCAGGTTGCGGTTCTGTTCTTTCATTTAATCTTACCGGATTTTGGATAGATAATATAGCACGATCGCCTAACCTGACTGAAAAAAGCCGATTCAAACGCTTTACACAACCTGCGTGGGGGCTACCAATTGGCGACATTTTAATAATTTCTCCTGCAATTAGTTCTACTCGATCGTCTTCACCTAAAATACCAGCTTCAGCCATTCGGTAATATTCATCAACTGTAAATAACCTTTTTTCCAACTGAACAGACATAATCATTTCCTCAAATTTTTAATGAGTCTGTTGTTCCTACTGAAGTGGGAATTGCGCTGAAGCGCAACAACGTACCATAAATCAGTCTGTTGTTCCTACTTCAGTAGGAATTGCGCTGAAGCGCAACAACGTACTTTTATTTTAAAATAAAAACACAGATAAACATTTTATCTGTGTTTATCTGTGTTTATTTGCGGTTGCAAAACCACTCGATTAAATTAGCGATCGCACAAATTTATCTAACCGATCCATGCCTTTATTGATGGTATCTAAATCGGTAGCGTAAGATAAACGAATGCAATCATCCGCACCAAAAGCAACACCAGGAATTGCTGCCACTTGATAAGATTCTAAGAACTTATCGCAAAATTCTAAAGAAGCTAATCCCGTTTTGCTCACATCAATAAATAGATAGAAAGCACCATCAGGTTTGGGACAACTTAAACCAGGAATCGCACTCACTCTTTCTAACATTACTTGACGACGTTTGGCGAAACCCAGGCGCATTTCTTCCACACAATCTTGGGGACTGGTTAAAGCTGCGATCGCACCATATTGAGCAAACGTGCAAACATTAGAAGTACTATGACCTTGCACTGTACTAGCAGCTTTAATTGCCTGCAATGGCCCTGCTAAATATCCTACTCGCCAACCAGTCATGGAGTAAGCTTTGGCAAAACCATTACTAATAAAAGTACGTTGGAAAATCTCAGGCCCAAAAGCACCAATGCTCACTTGTTGAGCATCATCATAAATGATTTTTTCGTAAATCTCATCGGAAACAACGAAAATATCTTTTTCTACCACCACCTTTGCTAACGCTTCAATTTCGGCGGGAGTGTAAACAACTCCTGTAGGATTAGAAGGAGAATTCAACACAAACAATTTTGTTTTTGGCGTAACTGCGTTGCTGAGTTCTTCAGGAGTAATTTTATATTGGTTTTTCCCATCAGTTTGGACAATTACAGGTACACCACCTGCTAAGATAACCATTTCGGGATAGCTTAACCAATAGGGTGCGGGAATAATTACTTCATCTCCCGGATCGATTAAAGCTAACATCAAATTGAATAGAGAATGTTTACCACCATTAGTAACAATTACATTCTCCGGTTTATAATCTAAACCATTATCTGTTTTTAGCTTATTTGCGATCGCTTCTCTCAGCTTAGGTTCCCCAGCAGCAGGGCCATATTTCGTCTTCCCAGCATCCAAAGCTTGCTTCGCAGCAGCTTTAATATGCTCTGGCGTGTCAAAATCTGGTTCACCAGCGCTAAAACTACAAACATCTATTCCCTCAGCCTTCATAGCCTTAGCTTTGGCGGAAATAGCTAACGTGATCGAAGGCGTAACTTGACTCACTCGTGCTGCCAGCTGCATGATTAATCGTTTCCATTGCGGCAATTTTCTAGTTTCTCAGACTAACTCACGATCGCTCTTTTGGTTTGTGATCTTTTTACCTTTTTGCGTTGGGGATTGGGGATTGGGTACTGGGGACTAGGGACTGGGAAGAAAGTTTGACCGAAAAAAATGGGATGCAAGCCCCGTCCTTGCAGGACGGCTTTAATTATGTTAAGCTAATCGCCGTAGAGGTTTTCCACGTCAGATGATCGTTTTAGAGTTGAAAGCACAAGGGAAAACAACTCAATATAAAGCCAT
>NZ_JBHFNQ010000143.1:0-67785 GCF_041929345.1 Floridaenema aerugineum BLCC-F46 | reverse complement strand
AATCTTATTTAATCGTAGGGTGTGTTAGGCACGGGCGATAAATTCAGCATTCCAATCCATCAATAAATTCCCGTGCCTAACGCACCGTTCCCTGGTTTGTAACATTTATGAACATTTTTCCCCATTAACCCGAAAGAGCCGGATGGATTATTAAAGAATTAAAAAAAGAAGGAATCTCAGCGGAAAGAACAATAGGAGGAAGTCCAAAAGGTGATATTTTCATAGTCAGTAAGGAAGATGTACTACGAGTTAAACAGTTACTAAGCAGTTGGCAAAATAAGTTTAATGCTTCAGTAATCGATCGGAAAAACACAATAATGGATGAGTGTTATATTGAAGTCAAAGCCTGGACGACAAAAAAGATAGATTCGACTAAAGCAAAAGAAATTCGTGACAAAAATAGTGTGGCAGGAGTTGTTACTACAGGAGGAATCACTAAACCAGCAAAAGAAGTGTTTGATGAAGCGGATATAGCTTATGTGGAGTATTTCCCTGAAGAAGAATTGATGCAACCTGAAGCAGAAGAGAAAGGCTAATGTTGGATATCATTTTCTATTCATCAAATGAACGGTCTCCCTATTATGTCGAATTATCGGAAGATATTTTCGAGTGGTTAGCTAAATCGGAATTTGCCAAAATAGGAAAATCTGTAACTAGGAAAATGCTGATAGATGGAGAAGAAGAAAAACTACCACTCGTTAAGTTAAGTAAGTATAACCGTAAAAAACTAAAGGATTTTTTCTGTGATGCTATTACTAGAGAAAGTGATGCTGTACTTAAGCAGTTAGGAGAATCTCCTTCTAAGCAAGAGTATCAAGATGCAACTTATCGTTTGCGGAAGTTTCTAGAATTATTAAATTTTATTGAAGATGAAAATTACGCATATCTTCAAAGGGTAGTATAAATGGTTTGAGCGAATATATTTTTAAATATTTGCTCTGAAAATTTGATAAAATCTGTATATTAAGAACCCGATCGCGCAATATGGAACTCACAGTTGAATGTCAAAAGCGAACAGCAGAATCTAAACCTAATACTCTGCGTCGCAATGGTTTAATTCCCGCCGTTTTATACGGTCACAATGGTACAGAATCACTTGCTTTGACCTTGAACGCCAAAGCAGCTGAAATTTTAGTCAAAAAAGCCTCTCTGAATAACACGCTGATTGATGTGAACATCCCTGAAGCGTCTTGGAGTGGCAAAACTCTGTTGCGGGAAGTCCAAACTCATCCCGCAAAAGGTTTTATTTATCACCTCAGCTTTTTTGCTGTAGCGTCACAGAAGAGTTTAGAAGTAGAAGTACCTCTACATTTTGTCGGTGAAGCAGCTGGCGTAAAACTAAGTGGTGGAATGTTAGATCCTGTAATGACACAAGTGACAGTACAATGTCCTCCTGACAGCATTCCTGATGCCATTGAAATTGATGTTTCTGCTATGAATATTGGCGATGCGCTGCATATCCGGGAAGTACCTTTACCCGCAGGCGTTAAAGTAGTTGGAGATCCTAACCAAGTAGTTGTTAGCGTTCTTCGTGGTCAAGGTGGAACGGAAGAAGCATCAGCTGAGTAAATTTTGCTCAACTAAAGGTATGATTTGTTTACTAGACCAGGGTTCCATTCCCTGGTTTTTTTCTGTTTATGACTTGTAGGGTACGTCAGACCTAAAAACTTTAAATTAACAGAAGGTTTCGCTTTTCTGACGCATCTTATAAAGTTGTAAATATGTATGAATGGTGCGTTACGTTATCACTAACGCACCCTACAAAGTTTGTGATTTGTAATTTGTAGGTAAAAATGACTGAAACTAATCTGCCTTTGGTAATTCAAGAAATGTTAAAACCTGGATTTTATCCTCATCCAGTACAGGAACCAATTAAGTTAATTCAAACTCATGTTTCTTTTGTTTTATTGACTGGTGATTATGCTTATAAAGTTAAAAAAGCTGTTAATTTCGGCTTTTTGGATTATTCCAGTTTGGAATTACGAGAGCATTTTTGCCGCCAAGAATTAGAAATGAATAAACGTGGCGCTGCTGAGATTTATTTGGAAGTTTTGCCGATTACTCAAGGAGATAATAAGTTTGAGTTGGCGGGAAGTGGTGAAGCTGTTGAATATGCTTTGAAAATGTGTCAGTTTCCCCAAGATAATCTGTTGATTAATGTGTTTCAACAGGGGAAATTGACGGAAGAAATGGTGGAAGATTTGGGGAGGTTAGTGGCACAATTCCATAAGAAATGCCCAACTAATGATTATATTCTTTCTTTTGGAGAGGTTGGCAAAGTTCGTCAGGCTTTTGATGAAAATTATGCACAAACAGCGAAATATATTGGGTTAGCACAAACTCAAGAGCAATTTGATGCTACTAAAGAGTTTACAGATAATTTCTTTGCTACTAAACAAGAAGTTTTAGCTAGTAGAATTAAAGATCGTTGGATTCGGGAATGTCACGGAGATTTACATTTAGGAAATATTTGTCTTTGGCATGACAAAATTCTCTTGTTTGATTGCATTGAGTTTAATGAACCATTTCGTTTTGTAGATGTAATGTATGATGTGGCTTATGGGGTAATGAATTTTTCAGTGGGAAATCGTCCCGATTTAGCTAATGCTTATTTGAATACTTACTTGGAAGAAAGTGGTGATTGGGAAGGTTTACAAGTTTTGCCTTTATATGTGAGTCGTCAAGCTTATGTTCGGGCGAAAATTACTTCTTTTCTGTTAGATGATCCGGGTGTTCCTGTTGCTGATAAAGAGAGGGCAAAAGTAACAGCTAGTCAGTATTATAAAATGGCTTTTGATTGTACTAAACTGGGGCAGGGAAGTTTAATTATGATGTCGGGTGTTTCTGGTTCTGGAAAGAGTACTGTTGCGAAAAAAATTGCTCGACAAAGTAATGCTATTCACCTTCGTTCTGATGCGGTGAGAAAACATTTGGCTGGTGTACCTTTGTCGGAAAAGGGAGGGGAAGATTTATATACTTCTGAAATGACGGAAAAGACTTATAACAGGTTGTTGGAGTTGGGAATTTTGCTGGCTTCTGCGGGTTATTCGGTGATTTTGGATGCTAAATACGATCGCCAATCCCTAAGAAAACCAGTAATCGCAGCCGCAGAAAAACATCACCTACCTTTACAGATTTTACACTGCACTGCACCGGAATCAATTTTGCGCGATCGTCTTAACTCCCGCACTGGTGATATCTCTGATGCTACTGCTAACCTATTAACCAGTCAATTAGCTAATGCGGAAGCTTTCACGGAAGAAGAAAAAGTTTTTGTGAAAACTTTGGACACTACCCAGGATTTAACGGCACAATTAAACTAGGGAAATGGTTAAAGGGGAAAGGTAAGTTTAAAACTTTTCCCTTTATTTGGGGGATTTTTTTATGAAGCGCAGAGGACGCTCCAGGATAGTCCAGAAAAGAAAGGGAGGAGTTGGCAACTGAAGAAGATTCCTACATCTGCACTTAAAGTTAGTCTGTTTTTCTTAGTGGCTTTCTTGTTATTGGGAAAACCTTTAATTTGGAGTTTTAGTTTAGCCATTCTCGCCGGAATAGCTATGGGATGGATAATTACAGGGTGGCAAAGCAAAGAGTTACCTAATGCTCAAAAATTCACTGAGGAATTAGCCGACGTTAAGGAGGGTAAAGAGGAAAATCAAAAAGAAAATAAACCTGAGAAACAGCAACCAAAAAAATCTCGACACCAACCAAAAAAAAGTTGGTTTTTCTGGAAAAATGCGCGTCGTCCTCCCAAAAAAAGTCGTTAAAATTAAGTAAAAATGTTTTTGTTTTTCTCGAAGTTACTGCCAATTTTCTTTTACCCTTTAGGAATAAGTTGCCTGTTGCTGTTTGTAGCTTTAATTATGATTTGGCGACGACCGAAATGGGCAGCAGGGTTAATTTCTTTAGGATTGATTATCTTACTTTTCTTCAGTAATTATTGGGTTTGTACCGCCTTAATTAGGTCTTTGGAATGGCAAAATATTCCAGAAGATGAATTGCCAAATGCCGCAGCTATTGTGGTTTTGGGAGGTGCTGTTTTACCGAAAGTCCCCCCCCGACCTTGGGTGGAAGTTGGCGATGAGGGCGATCGCATCCTCTACGGCGCTAAATTATACCGCGATGGCAAAGCCCCAAAACTAATCTTGAGTGGTGGACGCATTGATTGGAAAAATACAGGTATTCCTGAATCAAAAGATATGGCAGAACTTGCCTTAGCTATGGGAGTTCCCAAAACAGCAATTCTGGAAGATCCAACTTCCTTAAACACTTACCAAAACGCTGTTAATGTCCGAAAAATTCTCGATTCCCAAGGCATAGAACGGCGGGTTTTATTAGTTACTTCCGCACTTCATTTGCCGCGATCGCAAGCCATTTTTAAGCGTCAAGGAATAGAAGCTATCCCTGCTCCCACCGATTTTATTACCATAGAACAAGAATCAGAAGAAATCACCTGGCAATCAGCATTGCTAAATTTTCTCCCCGACGTAGGAAGATTAGCCTATAGCACTCGTGCTTTAAAAGAGTATATCGGCATCTTCATCTACCGACTGCGAGGCTGGTTGTAGCGATTTTAGATTTCCAGATTTTAGAAGAGCAAAACTTTATCCCCTAACCATCATGTCAGAAGAATTAAGACGCATCATTCCGACTCCGCCACCACCAGCAGACGAAATATTTGCCGTTGTGCAGGTAAGCGGAGAGTTTTACCGAGAAGTACAATATCGCCAAGAATTTGAGCGCTACTGTCAATGGTATTACATGACAGCCGAGCGCCACCGACAAGAGTTAGAGCAAATGCGAGGAGAATTATGTATTTTCAGTTGGTTCCTCAGAGGTCGTCGCTAGCACAGGAAGGCAGAAGGCAGAAGGCAGAAGACTCCAAGGAAAGAAGGTTTTCTGTTTAGCTTTTTCTGTTTTCCACTGCTCAATCATTTCTGCCGTGCTGCGTTAGTCTACCAGTTCAACCTCATTTTCGCGAAAATGAGCTTTGAATTTTTTGTCAAACTTGACCTGTACAGGAAGGTTAGCACTCACAGGTCTACCTTGCCACTCATGTATGATCGCGACAATTTCCCCTTCCAAACCCTTGACATCAAAGGGTTGACCCTTATGTTGAGGATGATGGTAAACAATGACTGACTGTTTAACCCGAATGCGATCGCCAATTTTCATAAACTCCTGTGTTTCCTTTTGAGGTACCTTCACCATGACTTTTAGTTAATGAAGCAATCACAGGGTAGCAATGAACCCGATGACAGCTTGAATAAATAACGACTTTGTTAATCTTTGCACAGAAGCGACCTCAGATCGTTTCGGTCTAAATACTCATTGTTAGGTTCACACAGGAGTTTGACACTTACATAATCAATAGATTTAGTTGCTAATTACTAAGCTTGAGGCTGGTAGCAGGTAGTAGGAATTTCACTACCTAACTCAAGTTGCTAGTTATAAGTCTGGCTCTTTCTTAGCCCCCCTTATTAAGGGGGGTTGGGGGGATCAAAACACATATCACAGCCTTTAGATCCCCCCTAACCCCCCTTACTCAAGGGGGGAACAGGAAATAATTAATAACTAGCAACTTGCGTTACCTACTACCAAAAACTTATCTCAGATTATCTTCTACCGATCGCAGTTTGAATTTGATCGAACATAGCGCCATCAGCGAAAAACTGAGTTTGGGTGCCATTCCAACCTCCCAGTTGACTAACCGTAAATAAGTTGCTAATTCTAGGGAATTTGCTACTAAATTGTGCGGCTACGTTTGTGTTAACTGGTCGAAAACCCACCTGTGCAAAATCTGTTTGAGCTTCAGGAGAGAAAAGGTATCTGACGAATGCCTCTACTACCCTACGATTTTTATGTTTATCTACATTTCTATCAACTACAGCTACAGGGTTGTCGATCGAAATGTTAACTTGAGGAATAATGTAAGGTTCGGTTTCTCCCTGTTGTCTTGCTAAGAGAACTTCGTTTTCATAGTTTATCAGTACATCCCCTTGTCCCTGCTTGAAAAACACATCAGACGCTTCACGGGCATCTCTGGGCAAAACGGGTACATTTCGATAAACTTGAGTGACAAAATTACGTGCTGCTTGTTCGTTTCCCCCAGTTCTAACTACTGAACCCCACAAAGCTAAGAAATTCCAACGCGCCACACCAGAAGTTTTCGGATTAGCAGTAATTACGCTGACACCATTTTTGGCTAAATCTTGCCAACCTTTGATGCCTTTAGGATTACCTGGTTTAGTTACCAATGCTACTACTGACCTGCTAACGATCGAATTATTTGGTAATTTTCCTTCCCATCCCGGTTGAATTAATCCCGCTTGTTGAATGCGATTAGTATCTAACGCCAAGGCTAAGTGGACAACATCAGCCTCCAAACCATCAATTACCGCACGAGTTTGCGAACCCGAACCACCGTAGCTTTGTGTAAAGGTGACATTTTGACCTGTTTCCTTTTTCCAGTTCGCCACAAACTTGGGAATGATGCGATCGTAAGCGGATTTCGTCACTGCAAAGGAAACTAAGGTAATTTGTGCATTTCCCGGTTGTTGACTAACCGCTGGGTGAGACTGCAATACCCAACCGAAACTCAAACCGAAAGTTAACAGTAAAGCAAAAATACGAACTACAGGTAATTGGAACCAACGCTGTAACTTCATTCGGTTAGTCCCAATGCTGCTATAGCGCCGTCTTACCAACTCTAAAAGATGATCGTACCCCATTGATTAAAATCCCTCCCACATAAACTACGATAAATTAGTAGGAATACCGTAGTTAATAACCATAGATAAGAGAATTGCATAAAAGTCTTTGTAAAACAAGTACTAAGTAGTCTTGTTTTCGCTAAGGTTATGGAGGTAGCAGGTAATGGGTAATGGGTGGAGAAATTCCACTACCCACTACCCATTACCTACTACCCACTAGCAAAAAAGCAGCTTGAGAGTGCGATACTCTTTAAGTTGGCAATTCTCTGCACTGGGTTATGACATCAACTCTTACTCGCAAACAATCCCCGCGTCGTTTCCTTTGGTTGCAACGCATTCTTGCCATTATCGCTTTAGTCAATTTACTTTTAGTGTTTTTTGACCTAAGTTATATTTCTTGGCGCGACTTTTACTTCTGTCACTTTCCCGAAGTTACTCAATTTTATGACCAAGTAAAGGGTATTGAACCGCATCGAGATACTCAGAATTATCTTAAGCAAGTAAATCAATTAGAAGCATTGGTAGCAGCGGAAGGTTTGCAGTCGCCGGAAGTGGAAACAGCTTTAGCAGAATTACGTTTGTTGAGTAATCAAATGATTGAGGATAATCCTTTTGCGCTCGCTAATAAAAGCGGTTTGTTGGAGAAGATTAAAAATCAGATTCGCGATCGCCTCCTCCAAAATTCCGCCCATCAAGCTTTTAATACTTTTTGGAGTTCCGCATATTTTTACCAAGTGGGTTGGTCATCAGAAATTAACTTTTTTAATTCGGCGATTCGTCCCTTGATTGAAACTAACTATTATCGCCATATCGATACTAATAGTAAATTTGTCGATCGATTCTGGAAAATTGACCTACCGTTTATTATTTTATTTGCTCTCGACTACCTAGTGCGGACTTTTTCTATTAGTAGTCGTGACCCAAATCTCACTTGGTTAGAAGCCATGCTCAGGCGGTGGTATGACCTATTTTTACTTTTACCTTTTTGGCGGTGGTTGAGAGTAATTCCCGTATTAGTTCGCCTCAATCAATCAGAATTAGTTGATTTCAAACCGTTTAAAGCACAAATTAACCGAGATTTTGTCACTAATTTTGCTCACGAAATGACCGAAGTTGTCGGGGTAAGAATGATTGATGGAATGCAAAATTCCCTTAGCCAAGGTGCTATGGCAAAATGGATGTTTAATTCAGAAAGTCGCCGTCCTTATGTTGATATTAATAATACTAATGAACTGAGAGCGATCGCATCCCGCTTAATCAACCTCAGCGTCTACAACGTACTTCCCCAAGTTCAACCCGATATCGAAGCATTACTACAATACATCATTAAAAGCGCCCTCAACCAATCCCCCGTTTACAAACAACTGCAAAACATTCCCGGTGTCAACAAATTACCCAATCAACTAGCAGAAAATTTAGCCAAAGACATCTCCCAAACAAGTTACAAAACCCTCAAAGCTGCCATTGAAGATCCCGAAGTCGCCAAACTCGCCTCTGGGCTATTCACCAACTTTGAAAAAGCTCTAGAAGCAGAATTGCAGAAAAAGCACAATCTCCAACAAATCGAAAACTTACTAGTAGATATGCTTGAAGAAGTGAAAATCAATTACATCAAAGATATTGAACTAGAAGGCGTAGAAAAAACCTTAGATGAATCTTCCCAGTTGCGCCAAATTATTCAACAGTAGCCATCTCACCTGCAAAAATTTTGTTACATTAAGTAGGTAGATGTAAATAAAGTGAAAACCAAGGCAGGCAGGATGCCTACCCCACAAGAGTTACAGCTTTCTTGTGGGGTAGGCATCCTGCCTTCCCCATCCTCATATAACTATTATCACTTTATTTATTTACACCTACTTATTTAAAATAAATCCAAGAGTTGTGAGTTAACCAAGAATGCAGTATCGACGCTTTGGAAGAACTAATATTTCCATGCCTGTGTTTTCCTGTGGCGGAATGAGATATCAATATAAATGGAAGGATGTCCCCGGCTGGAGTATTCCTGGGGATAAACAAAAGAACTTAGAAGCAACAATTCGTCGTTCAATTGAACTAGGAATTAATCACATTGAAACCGCCAGAGGTTATGGCACTTCCGAATTACAATTAGGCAGAATTTTACCCAAATTTCCCCGCCAGGAAATCATTGTTCAAACTAAAATTGGCCCTAGTGCCGCTCCGCAGGAATTTGCTAAAACCTTTGAAAAATCACTCAGTAATTTAAAATTAGAATATGTCGATTTACTTGGAATACATGGCATTAATAACGCCGAATTACTCGATTACACAATTCGTCCCGGTGGCTGCTTAGAAGTAGCGCAAAAACTCCAAAAACAAGGCAGAGTTAGGTTTATTGGTTTTTCCACTCATGGGCCAACAAATATTATTACTCAAGCCATAGAAACCAACCAATTTGATTATGTCAACCTCCATTGGTACTATATCAATCAAAATAATTGGTCAGCCATAGAAGCGGCGAGAAAACATGACATGGGTGTATTTATTATTAGCCCTTCCGATAAAGGCGGACAACTTTATAACCCACCCCAAAAACTTGTAGATTTATGTTACCCTCTTAGTCCAATGGTATTTAATGACTTGTTTTGTTTAAGTCATTCCCAAGTCCATACTTTAAGTTTAGGTGCAGCTAAACCAACAGATTTTGATGAACATTTAAAAACCTTACCTTTGCTAGATCAAGCTGATGAAGTTTTACCGCCAATTTTAGCAAAATTGGAAGCAGAAGCAATTAAAGTTTTAGGCGAAACATGGGTAAAAACCTGGCACGTAGGTTTACCTTCTCAAGAAGAAACTCCCGGTAATATTAACATTCCGGTAATCTTATGGCTGCGAAATTTGGCGCTAGCTTACGATATGTATGATTATGCTAAAATGCGCTATAACTTATTAGGAAATGCTAGTCATTGGTTTCCGGGACAAAAAGCCGATCGAGTTAAACAATTCGACTTACGCCAATGTTTAATTAATAGTCCTCATGCAGATAAAATTCCGGCTTTGTTAGCAGAAGCACATCAGTTATTAGGTGGAGGAGAAGTTAAACGCCTTTCTCAAGAATAAATATTTTGAAAATGCGTTTAAACTGAGAAAGTGAAAGAGTTGGTAGTGCTTATGATTCTCAATCGTCGCAATTTTTTGGTTTTAGCTGGAAGCAGTATTGGTGCGGTGACTTTGGGTGCTTGTCTAGCATCTGGAGATAATATTACCACCGCAGAAAGTGAGACGAATGTAGCACAAAACACGGGGGTTTTTACACTGCCACCTTTACCATACAGCTATGATGCTTTAGAACCGCATATTGATGCGCGAACGATGCAATTTCACCATGATAAACATCATGCAGCTTATGTGAAGAATTTGAATGATGCGATCGCCAAATATCCTAACTTAAAAGGTCAAACCGTTGAACAATTACTGCGAAATATGGACAATATACCACAAGATATTCGCACCACCGTTCGCAATAATGGCGGCGGACATTATAACCATAGTATGTTTTGGCGAATCATGAAACCAAATGGCGGTGGAGAGCCCACAGGTGAAATTGCTACTGCTATTAATAAAGCTTTTGGTAATTTTGCCGAATTCAAACGACTATTTAATCAGTCTGGTAGCAGACGTTTTGGTAGTGGTTGGGTTTGGTTAGTTCGTAACCCCGATGGTAAATTAGGAGTAATGAGTACTGCTAACCAAGACAGTCCATTAATGGAAGGAAAATTTCCCATTATGGGTAACGATGTTTGGGAACACGCTTATTATTTGAAATACCAAAACCGTCGCGCTGACTATTTGGATGCTTGGTGGAATACCCTAAACTGGGATGAAATTAACAAACGTTTTACCGCCGCAACTTAAATAATGTAGGGTGCGTTAACCAAGGGTGTAACGCACCATTTTTACTTTGGAAATTTCACCTTTTTACCTGGTTCAATAACTGCGACTTTTCGCAGATGCAAACAATGACGAATGCTGTTACTAATTGGTGTGGTAAAAGGATCGATTAATTCGATCGCACCTCCCAAACTCAATAAAGTCGATCGCAAATCTACCGCTTCTTCCTCCGTCCAATTACCACGATACAGAATTGCCAACCCACCAACTTTGAGAAATGGCAAAGCATATTCCGCACAAACTAAAGCCGATCCAACTGCGCGAATTACCGCAATATCATAAACTTCTCTATATTGAGATTGCTTGCCCAATTCTTCCGCCCGACCTGTTAAAGTGGTAGCATTTTTAAGTTCTAATTCGGAAATCAAACTATCTAAAAAAGTCAATTTCTTGCGAGTCGAATCGAGCAAAGTTACCTGCCAATTTGGTTGAGTAATGGCAATGGGTACACCTGGAAAACCTGCACCAGTTCCGATATCAATTACTTGGGGATTGGGGATGACAGGCAAGATGCCTGTCCTACAATCTAATTCTGTCTTACCCAAAAATCGGGAAATTCCCCGCAAAGAATCCCAAAGATGTTTTTCCCAAAAATCAGTCGGTTCAGTAATTCGCGTTAAATTTAGTTGGCGATTTCCTTGACAAATTAACTCATAAAGTAATTGAAATTGGCTTAATTCCCCATTACTCGGTTGCCAATTTAAGGTTTTCTGCCAGAGTTCGGACATTTCCGGCAGTTGTGGCGTTTCTATTGAATTACTCATTGCTTACTTAACAGTAATTGTTCCCCCTTGTTCCTCAGCACTCCTGCTTTTGGAGTTTTCAGTTCTCAGTGTAGCTGGGTCAACGGATATTAATTCGCCATGATTTAATGTCCAACAGCGATCGGCTATTGCTAACAAATCTCCCGCATCGTGAGTCACAACAAATAAACTTAAATGTTTCTTTAATTTTGCTAACAAATTCACCAATTGACGACGCATCGACCAATCTAACCCAGCAGTCGGTTCATCCAACAATAATAAATGCGGCTGACGAATTAACTGCACTGCTAAAGCCAAGCGTCTCTGTTGTCCACCACTTAAAGAATGTGGGGAAGTTCCTAATGATAAATGAGCTAATCCCACTTCTGTCAATGCTTCCTGAACTCGCTGGGAACCTAATTCTGGATGTCCCAAGCGCAATTCTTCCAAAATAGTACTACCACAGAAATAACGTTCGGGAAACTGAAACACTAACCCAGCTAATTGTTGCAAATGTTCAGGTGTCAATTCCTGATCTCGCCACAATACCCTGCCTGATGTGTTTTCACTTAACCCAGCCAACACTTCTAATAAGGTACTTTTGCCGGAACCACTAGGCCCGATCACTAACCCCATTTGCTGCGGTGCTAATTCCAGGTTAATGGATTTTAAAATCGGTGTTGGGGTAGCTGTGGGGTGATAACTAAGTTCTCGAAGATAGAGCATTCAGTAAAAAATATGAACCATTCTGTCATCATTGTGGCATAAGGGGGATTGGGGGCAGAGGGGCAGGGGAGCAGGGGGGCAGGGGAGAAAGTTTTGAGTTTTAAGTTTTGAGTTTTAAGTTAAAGAGTTTCCTTGTCTCCTTGTCCCCTTATCCCCTCTTCTCCTCTGTTCACTCGCAGGAACAGTATGATTTAACTTTGCGTCTTGGCTTTGGCATTATTCAGAATTAAGGTTTAGAAGGAATGAGGTGATGAGAGAGATGTTTTCTATTCCTAAAAAATTTTTTGCTGTTAGTGGGTTATCATCGAGTAAGTGTCGATCGCTCATCGGTTCGCTGATAATGGCTCTCAGCTTATCAGTAAATTTAGCGATGGCGGGAGATCCTTTCCGCAGCAATAACCCCAAACCTATAGGGGAAAAGACCTCAGCTGCTTTTAATGCTGTGTTTCGCGAGGGAAATTACAAATCAGCCACAGAAATTTATTTGCCGGAAGCAGCAGTGGAAGAACCTGATGAACCACTGATTTATGCGATGAAAGCTTCTATGGTTTACACTGATTGGCAAAGTGATAAGAAAAATCAAGCTTTGTTGGACTCTTTTAAATCTTACGCTACCAAGACCCGTGAAACTGCGGAAAAATTAAAGGCGATCGATCCCTTACGTGGTAATCTTTACGTAGCTGTTAGTCATGGTTTGGATGCGGCTGCGGTAATTACGGAGAAGGGAACCCTCAGCGGCGCGACTGAAGCTTTAGGTAAATTACAGGAGGTTTACCGCAATTTAGATGAGGCGGAAAAGATCGCACCGGAAGATCCAGAGTTTAATTTGCTCAAAGGTTGGTTAGATTTATTAATTTCGGTAAATTTACCTTTTTCTAATCCTGAATTGGCAATTCAACGTTTGGAAAAAGCGGCTCCTAGTTATTTAGCTTATCGCGGAATTGCTGTGGGTCGTCGAGATTTGAAACAATATGAGCAAGCACAGGAATATGTCGATCGCGCTTTGCAGGAAACACCGAACAATCCAGAGTTAAACTATTTAAAGGCACAAATTTTAGTCGATGCCAAGCAAGACCAAGAAGCGCAAAAATATTTTCAGTTAGCTTTGGCTAACTCGGAACAATTACCAAAAGAAATGGTGGCGCAAATTGTCCGCGAACAATGCAAAAGTCAAAATACTATCGATCGCACTGAACAAAACAAACGCAATTGTAGCGCGATGCGGAATCAGGTCAGAGCAATGGCAGGAAAATGGGGGCCTAGTTTGAGTCAGTTACCTAAATTAGATTAGTTGAGATTGAAAACATGAAAATAGAGTTTCGGGAGTTCGATCCTTTTGATTTATGGATTTGGTTACAGTTCCCAACTGTTCCTAGTCCCAAGGAAAAACAGTACATTGAAGAAGTTTTTGATTCCTGGTTTTTGTTAGGAAAATTGGGAGGTTTTAATGCCGAAAATCTGCAAGTTCAAGATACTGGTATAGATATCAGTTACATGGATTATGACCAAGGTGCTGCTGATGAAAGTTTCATGGCCCTGATGCACAATATGAGTGAGGTGGAATATCAGGGAACTTGGGCGCGTTGCTGGTTTGATTTGGGTACTAGTGATGCGATCGCTCTTGATGTTTTAGTCAATGCTCTGCAACAATTGAGTAAGGAGTATGTCACCATTGAAACTTTATTTGTTGGAGGCGAAAATAAAGATTGGCCTGTAACTAGACAACGGGAAGCTAGCGTTTACGATAACTAATTAAGTTTATGCTCAAAGAGGGTGAAATTCGGGTTTTAGCTTTGGGGATCGTTCGCGATCTCGCCCAGCGCGTTTTTCTGTCCCAAGGTTTTGACCCTGACACAGAAAAACACTTTTACCGCGCTATGGGTGGCGGTGTCGAATTTGGCGAAACTAGTGAAGCTGCCTTAAAGCGCGAATTTGACGAAGAAATTCAGGCAGAATTAACCAATATCAAATATTTGGGTTGTCTGGAAAGTATTTTTACTTTCAATGGTAAGCAGGGACACGAAATTTTATTCGTTTATGAATGCGATTTTGTTGACCCTAAATTTTACCATTTGTCCAGCATCAATTTCCCTGAAAAGAAACGCCAAAAAACTGCTCTCTGGGTAGAAATTGAAAAGTTCAAATCGGGAGAATTAAAGCTAGTTCCCGAAAAATTTTTAACTTATTTATGAAATGGATTTTTAGGATAATCAATGATTAATCAGTTCAAAAAGCTATTAGGAATGGAACCCCAATCTACTACTGATGATAATACTACCAGTAGGAAAAAGCTGTTTTCTGTAGATTGGGTAATTCCGCAGAAATTAGCAATTGGTAGATTACCTCAAGCAGGTGATGGGGAACAACTGCTCAAAGCCAAGATTAAAACAGTACTTTCCCTTTGTAGCGAACAAGAAGGAGTTTTACCAGAGGAAATTACCCAAAATTTCCAATGTTTCCGCGTAGTTTTACCCGATCGACATTACACTACAGAAATGACAGCAGAACAGTTAGCTGAAGCTGTAGATATCGTTCAC
Organism: Floridaenema aerugineum BLCC-F46; assembly: GCF_041929345.1. Taxonomy (NCBI): domain Bacteria; kingdom Bacillati; phylum Cyanobacteriota; class Cyanophyceae; order Aerosakkonematales; family Aerosakkonemataceae; genus Floridanema; species Floridanema aerugineum. Next base: position 53,157 of record NZ_JBHFNQ010000143.1, on the reverse strand, counting down.
CAAAACATCCAAAAAAACACTCCCATATTCGTTCATTGTTTAGCCGGAATTGAACGTTCCCCAACAGTTTGCATCGCCTATCTATGTAAGTACCGCAAAATGGAACTTTGGGAAGCAGCTAACTGGCTAAAACAAGTGCATTCTAGCTCACTTCCTAATGATTCAGGATTACGGGCTATTCGGGAATTACTTCAGCAAAAATAGCAGTGTCAACCAAGTCTTACCCTTGCCAAAATCCAAATTTAACCTGAATAAATTTTGCATTTGAGGAGGAGTATTCACAAAAAAGCTTTTTCCTATTTATCCTAATTCAAGAAAGCTTCCTTTGGCTAACTAACTAACCGAATTAAGCTTCTCCGGGGACTTCTGCTGCTAAATTTCCATTAACAAACTTTTCCACTACTTGCTGTAATTGCTGAGCATCAAAAGGTTTAGTTAAATATTCCGTAGCACCCGCTAAACGTCCTTGTACTTTATCAAAAAGTTTGTCTCTTGCCGTCAACATAATTATTGGTAAATCGCGGAACTGCGGTAAATTACGTACTGTTCGGCAAAATTCTAACCCATCGATTCCAGGCATTGAAACATCGAGTAATAATACGGAGATCTTTTCGTGGTAAATCAGTGCTAAAGCATCAACTGCATTGCTAGCTACTATTACCCGATAATCTCGCCCTAAAGCTCTTTTAATCATCTCTTGCATGACGACGCTATCATCCACCGTCAGCACTGTTGAAATATGGCCTAAATTTGAAGACATACCTTCTATCTCCCGTCTTCGAGTTGATGGTTGTACCACAACTTTAACTTGTTTCTCAAGTAAACCTTAGTATTATTTTATATACAATTGTAGTTGATTATTTAATATGACTACAATAGAAATAACTATTAAAAATTTTAAGCATAAATTTTTGTAAATACACCTAAAGAAAGATTAAATTTAATTTAAATTAATACAGCGTGTTATTAAAATAATTTTAAGAACCAAACTATAATACTGGGCTTGTTGATGGGCATGATAAAGAATAAACATACTTGGTAAATTTAGGCAAAGGGCAAAGGTTTAAATTGGAAGTTTAGCTAAAGTTATACTCGGTAAAAGGTTTGTGGAACGTTAGTGTAAAAGAAATATAAAAAAATCACTCAAGGGACGATCGAGCTAAGAAAAATAAAAAGATTTTTATAGGGCAACCCATACTAAAGAAGAGATAGGTTAATTATTATACATTCAAGGGGGCACAAAAGATGAAAGCATTGTCAGGAAATCGGACAGCACAGAAACTCTATAATTTGAGCCATATCGAGTATGAAACAGATAATAATTCTGAGGCTGATTTCGACGACCTGACTAGTCTAGCAGCTTATATTTGCCAAACTCCAATTGCTGTGATTAGGTTGCTTAAGGGTAAAAAACTGTTACTAAAATCAAAATTGGGATTGAGTACAACTGAAGCCCAACAATGTGAAGATTTGTGCGCTTTTACCACCCATCAAACTGACCTACTAGTTATTCGAGATACCTTAGCCGATCGCAGGTTTGCCTTGCTTAGAGCAGTACAGCTAAATCCCAAAATTAGATTTTATGCGGCTGTTCCTTTGGTGACAACTCAAGGTGTAATTTTGGGTACTTTATCTGTAATGGATTATGTACCGCGAGAAATTTCTCGGCAAGTTTACCGAGCATTTCAAGCTTTAGGTCGTCAGGTTGTGAGGAAACTGGAGTTACGGAATCAACTCTGCCTCCAAGGTCATCAATTAATCAAGGTTAAATCAATGCCATCAAAAGCACCTTGGGATGTAGCTAAAATATTTGAAAGCATTACTGATGCTGTTATTGCTTTGGATCGCCAGTGGCAAATTACCTATTTAAATTCAAGAGCCGAGCAGATGTTTCCGCACGCTCAAGAAGAGTTAGTGGGGAAAAATTTTTGGCGGGAGTTTCCGGGGATAGAAGATTCAAATTTATTTACAGAATGCCAGAGGGTACTAGCTCAAAATGTAACGGCTCATTTTGAAGAGTTTTACTTACCGCTAGGTATTTGGTTAGAGGTGAGAGCTTGCCCTTATGATGATGGTTTAATAATTTATTTAAGGGATGTGACAGCGAGGAAACAAGCAGAGGCGATGTTAATGGAACGATCGCGCCTCTCAGCTTTTAGCGCCGAGATTGGTATTACTTTAGGACAGGGTGGTAATTTAACAGAAATCCTCAACCGTTGTACGCAAATAATGGTAGATCATCTGGATGCTGCGAGTGCTTGCATTTGGACAGTCAACCCCGGAGCAGAAAATTTGCAATTGCAAGCGGTCGCTTTTGCTGCTAATTGTGCTTTTCCTCAGTCGGGAAAACAATGTTTTACCGGAGAAAGGGAAGACTTAACAGCTTGTAATTGGCTACATCCTGATAGTTCAATTGTTGATTTTATTCTGCAAAGTCACCAACCTTACTTAAATAATAAAATTCAAACTCAAGACTCGCTAGGTGTAAAATCATGGCTGCAAAAAATCGGTAGTTGTAGTTGTTCTTTGCTGAAAGCTTTTGCTGCTTATCCTTTAATTGTGGAAGACCGTTTAGTGGGAGTAATCGGGCTTTCTAGTCGCCAAAGTTTCAGCGAAGAAGCACATAGTATGCTGGAGTGGATGGCTAATGCTATTGCTGTGGCGATCGATCGCACTTGGGCAAGATCGGAATTACTTTCTCGCCGGGAAACTTTGCTGTTTAGATTAGCTAGCCAAATTCGGAATTCCTTAGATTTGGATACAATTTTGGGAATTGCAGTAAATGAAATTCGCAGTTTATTACAAATCGATCGCTGTCATTTCTTGTGGTGTTGGCCTCACCCAGAAAACCCAAGTTTAACTGTAACTCATGAAGCTTGTCACCCCGATTTACCTAGCTCTTTGGGTGATTTCCCTAGCGAAAAAGTCACCAATTTAGCCAGAAAAATTTTGAATTTAGAAACAATTTGGATTGACAATATTAATAATGCAAATAATTTAGATGACCAAACGCGATCGCTTTTAAATAGTTTTGCTATTACTTCACAATTATTAATTCCTTTACAAACCCATTCTGGTCAATTAGGTGCAGTAGTATGTAGCCATTGTAGTGGTGCTAGACCTTGGAGTAATAGCGAAGTTGAATTACTCAAAGCAGTGGTGGATCAGTTGGCGATCGCGATCGATCAAGCCGAACTTTTTGCCCAAACTCGTGCCGCTGCTTTTGCTGCCCAAAGTCAAGCCCAACAACTGAGTCATGCTCTACAAAACCTCAAACAAACCGAAGCCCAGTTAGTACATACAGAAAAAATGTCTAGCTTAGGGCAAATGGTAGCAGGTATTGCTCATGAAATCAACAATCCCGTTAACTTTATTTACGGCAATTTAGACCATGCCAATGGTTATATTGCCGACCTCTTAGGACTGCTACATTTATATCAGCAATATTATCCAAATCCCGTTACAGAAATTACCGAAGAAGCGGAAAATATTGACTTAGAATTTCTTAAAGAAGACTTACCAAAATTATTAGCTTCCATGCAGGTAGGTACAGAACGGATTCGGCAAATTGTCCTATCTTTAAGAAACTTCTCTCGGTTAGATGAAGCGGAAAAGAAACCAGTAAATATTCATGAGGGAATTGATAATACTCTACTAATTTTACAAAGTCGTCTCAAAGGTGGACAAGGTAAACCAGAAATTCAAGTAATCAAAGAATACGGCAATTTGCCTGCAATAGAATGCTATGCAGGACAACTAAATCAAGTGTTCATGAACATTATCAGCAATGCGATCGATGCCTTGGAAAATGTCCCAGAACCGAGAAAAATTACTATTCGCACTTCCGTAATTAAAAATCACTTTGATCGTCAGTTGTGGGAAGGCGAAAATAGTTTACAGGGCGATTATTTATTAGAAAATAATGATAATTTCCACATAGTAGTAGTGAGTATTGCTGACAATGGGCTAGGAATGACGGAAGAAGTGAGAAAACGGTTATTTGACCCATTTTTTACTACTAAACCTGTAGGAAAAGGAACTGGATTAGGTTTATCAATTAGCTACCAAATTGTAGCTGAAAAACATGGTGGTCAATTGAGATGTAATTCTGCACCTGGAAAGGGAGCGGAATTTGTGTTAGAAATTCCGGTGTTTATTGGTGAGTAGGAGTTAGGAAACAAAAGCTGAGATTGAAGAAAAGCGATCGCACTGTTCAAAATAGCTAAAATGCTAGTTTAGAAAAATCTGGTCGGGAAATTTAAATTTTCTTATAGATTTTCGCTTCTGTGCAAACTGACAAATTCTAATGGGATTAATAGAACTATAGTTCTCACCTGTTTTGGAGTGACTGTCAATGTTAAATTTTAGCAATCTCAAGCTTAGAGGACGCATTCTTTTCGGATATGGAGTTCCTTTATTGCTGACACTTGCTGCAACTACAGCAGTTATTATTAACGCGCAAAAAGTAGAACAACAAGGAATAGCAAGTGAACGAGGTTGGTCGCTGGTGCAAGATAGCGATCGCTTAGAGTTAACATTATACAAACGACAGTCAATGATTCGCGCCTATTTACTAACAGGCGAAGAACGATTTTTGCAGCAATATGAAGCAAGTGTCAGCGAATATAATCAACACCTTAAATCTTTAGAAACAGCAGTGCAATTCTCCACTCCTGAGCAAGCACAACGATTAGAAAAATTAAAGAGTCTGGGTGAAAAAATTTATCAAGCTAACCTAGCAGTATCTAGACTAGTTAAAGCAGGTAATTATAACGCAGCTATCAAGGTATTTTCCGAAGGTCAAATATTACCTTTAGTTGAACAAGCCGCACAAATACTTAAAAATTTGAATAGTACCGAAGATAAGTTGCAGGAACAGCGAGACAAAGAAGGCGCTAATGCTATGCAATCTCTAATATTAACAGCAATCTTTGGTACGCTTGCTGCTATAATTATGGCAGTATTAATTGGTTCTTGGTTGGCTTCTCGAATTACCCAACAAGTAAATGAAATTGCTAATAATATTGCCAGTTCTTCTAGAGAAATTGCAGTTACAGTAGAACAGCAAGAACGAACAGCTATTCAGCAATCTAGCTCTGTCAATGAAACTACAACCACAATGGATGAGTTGAGTGTATCTGCACAACAATCTGCACAACAAGCTCAAACTGCGGCGACTGGTGCTCAACAGGTTTTGTCATTAGCAGGAGAAGGCAACCAAGCAGTAAATCGTACTCTAGAAAATATGTCGTTATTGGCTAATCGTGTTAATACTTTAGCTGAACAAATCTCAGTTTTAAATGAGCAAACTAATCAAATTGGTACTATTTCAGGACTAGTTGCAGATTTAGCAAATCAAACTAATATGTTAGCATTAAACGCCGCAGTAGAAGCAGTTCGAGCCGGAGAACATGGTAAAGGATTTGGCGTTGTTGCTACAGAAATTCGCAAACTTGCCGATCAAAGTAAAAAATCAGCCCAGAAAATTAACCACTTGGTAAACGCTATTCAATCAGCGCTTAATTTAACAATTATGGTGACAGATGAAAGTACAAAAGCTACTTTCCAAGGTACTCAAATAACTGAAGAAACCGCAGAACTTTTTAATCAAGTGACAACAGCAATTAATGATGTTGCAGGAAGTGTACAACAAATTTCCATGAATGCTAAACAACAAGCTATAGCTGTGCAACAGGTGGTAAGTGCGATGAATATTCTGAATACAGCAGCTAGAGATAATGCTAGTGGTATTACTCAAACTAAAGTGAGTACTCATCAATTAAATGAAGCGGCGCAAAATTTAAAGGCTGTAGTGTAGTATTTATTAGAGACTTTAACTAAGTGGTAGATATAAATAAAGTGAAAACTTTGGCAGGCAAGATGCCCACCCCACAGTAGGGGCAATTCATGAATTGCCCCTACTGTGGGGTGGGCTCTCCTAGCCCGCCCCATCCTCAGATAACTATTATCACTTTATTTATTTACACCTACTTATTTTTGTTGATTTCCATTATTGAGTAATTTTATTCACATCGCCGTAACTGTGTTAGTAAAAGCACAATTTCATCAATTGAACTCCGAATAATCCGTGCAGGTTGATTTGAGTGATTCACCATAATACTAAAAACCAATTTTTCATAATTTGGGGCATCAACATATCCAGATAATGTTACTACTCCTGTTAGAGTACCCGTTTTTGCATAAACAATTCCCATCGCTGGAGTATCTTTAAATCGATTTCGTAAAGTTCCACTAACTCCAGCTACAGGTAAAGAAATTCGGTAAATTTCTGCTTGGGGTGACTGGGAAATTGCCTGTAATGTTTGCACTAAAGATAGAGGACTCACTAAATTACGCCGAGACAAACCAGAACCATCTGCTAAGATAAAACTTTCGCCATCAACTCCTAAATTTGCCAGCGTTGTTTTAATTAAATTTAATCCCAAACTATCTGTATATTGATTTGGCATTGTTGAATTGTTCACTCCTAAAGTTCTTAACAAAGCCTCAGCGTAAAGGTTATTACTAGGTAGATTAGTGTCAGCAATTAACTGGGATAATCGGGGAGATTCCACAAAAGCTAATTCCGGTTCATTGGTTTTTTCTGCACTGTCTATTACCTGGGATTGCCCCACAATAATTCCTTCTTGAATTAAAGCTAATTTAAAATGCTGCAAAAAGTGTTCCCCCGGATTTCTGACAGGTACAGATAATACTTCCGGTGGCGAGTCAATAGCCATTTGTCCGCGAATTTGTAAGCTAGATTTTCCCAAAATTCCATTTACTTCAAACTCGCTTTTTCCCCCACTCGCCGCCGTTAAAGTTTGATTTTCAATTTGCCATTGCCAAGCTGCAAAAGGGTCATTCCAAGTAATTTTTACAGGTTGACCTAATTCTTGAGGTGAAAGCTGCAATTCTACTACATTTTGATTCAAAATTAAACTATTGACAGGTGCGCCATAATCTGCATAAACATCTTCCCATTCCCAAGTCGGATGCAGAGGTAATCCTTGAAAATAACCATCTTGGACAATTAACTGCTGAATTTGGCGAATTCCTTGACGGCGTAGCTGTTGCGCCAAGTCGCGCAATTGTGCATCTGTTAAACTGGGATCGCCACGTCCGACTAAACGCAAAACGCCATTTTTGCCATAAACAGAAGTGCGGATGCGAAAGTTCGATCCTAATTGCAGCAAAGCAGCAGCGGTGGTAAACAGCTTAACGTTGGAAGCGGGAATAAAATATTGCTGTGCGTTCCGGCTGTAAAGGGTGCGCGAAGGTGATAAAGTTTGAATTAAGATGCCCCAATGAAGGCGACGATGTTCGGGTCGATCGACGATCGCATCGATCGCTTCCGGCAATTGAGCAGGGCAAATATTAGTTGCAGAATTCTGCTTACCTGATACTATAGACTGTGGAGAAACAACTAATTGGGCTTCAGCATAGACAGCTTTTAAACCCAAAGGAAAACCTAAAAATAATATTAAGCAACCAACTGTTCTACCAACTGCTGTTAGCCTTTTAAATTTCATAGAACACAAAAAAGTTTAGGTTTTTATAGCTGAAATTATGAAAACACCAAATCAAAATTTTTACCAACGTCCAGTTCCTAAAAAATTTCGGTTGCGCGGCAATAGTTTTTTAACTTTTTTTACGGGAGTCAGCGTTATTGTTGGCATTTTCGGGTTAACTGCTGTAGGATTTTTGGATATTTTTGAGCAAGAATCACCCGGGAACCAAAAAGCCATAAGACCTTTACTAGATTCCGTCAATCCCCCAGTAAATATTCCCAAGGTAACTCCTCCTAATATAGCTTTAGAAAGCAATTCTACAGTCCAACAAAATTCTTATTTGCAATCAATTTTAAATGATAAAGGACAAATCCAATTAGTTTCTTTACTGCGAGATTTCAGCAAAAATGATGAAGTGAAGCTGCAAATGCGAATTTATCGCCAAGCCGCCTCAGTCACCGCTGCTGATACAATTAATATTGGTACTATATCAGCAAAGAATTCGATTTCTGGAGAAACTTACCAAGCAATAGATCCAGTCAAGCGATCGTCAGGAATAATTAAATTATCGGATATCCCCGTTGGTAAATCCGTAGATGCTTACGTGGTGTTGAGAGTGCCGAAAAATGCGATCGTACTTGATATTATTAACGACAATGTTACCAAATTCAAAAATGCCTTAGTTGGCATTGCTGAACCAGTAGCTACTAGTTTCAATAACAATTCCTCACTCCCCCCCATTAGCGGAATTTCTGGACTACCAACAGCCACAGTTCCCGGAAATATTGCTTATCCGCTGCCTTCAGCTATGCAAAAAGCCAATTTACCCGATGTTTCTATAGCCAGAAATCCCACCGAGCAAGATATTAGCAATGCCCTCGCAATTGCCCTGGGACAAACTCCCACCTCAACTACAACTACTACCTCTAGAACACCCACAAATCAAACTACAAATACTACTCCCCTTCCCATACCTTCGGCAGCAAATCTAATCAATCAAGACAGCAAAAATACTACCACAAAGCCTAACCTTCCGCCCCCTCCAACTGTCATAAATCCCGCAGCAAAAACCTCAGAAACTACTCCATCTCCTAATATTTCACTAGCAGATAAAGCAGTACCAACTCTTCAAGAACATAGTCTAACATTAGATAATAATAATAATAATAATAATAATAATGAATTTAAACCAGGTGAATTTGCTCAATTAGCTTATGGTAGTAAAGCCAGAGTAGAATTAATTTCTGTGCAACGAGTTCCCGATCCCAAATCAGGTGAGCCTAATATAGTAAGTGTACAGATGCGAATTAGCCGCTTGGATGAAAAAGTTGTCGATACTAATGTAATTAAAGTCAGTGACACAACTGCTAACAATTCAGTTTCTCAACAAACTTATAAACCAGTGAACTCTTTGGAAAATGTTCCGCTACCTGTAGCTTTGAAAGACATTCCCCAAAATAGTTCTGTAGATACCTATGTGTGGTTAAATGTTCCCAAAGGAGTCTATTCAATAGATATTTTTGTTCCCGAAACTGGTGCATTTAAAAATGTGCCAATTGCTAATTACCCAGAAACAAGGAGACTAGGGGACAATGGGACAAGGTGACAATGGGACAAGGTGACAAGGTGACAAGGTGACAAGGTGACAAGGTGACAAGGTGACAATGGGACAAGGTGACAAGGTGACAAGGTGACAAGGTGACAAGGTGACAAGGTGACAAGGTGACAAGGTGACAAGGGGACAAGGGGACAAGGTGACAAGGTGACAAGGTGATAGCTACTAAAACCATTGGTAAATCTGTAAATCTTGGTCAAAATTTTCCCTGTACCCTGTACCCTGTACCCTGTACCCTGTAACCTGTACCCTCTTTAAGAAAGATCCATTTCCGATGAAACTTTCCAAGAGCGCTTCAGTAAAAACCAAGCACAAATTATGCCAACAATTGCCAGAACACCAGTGACATAGAAAGCGTAGGTGTAGCTACCAAAAATGTCTCTGATGCTGCCTGCTACGATCGTACCTAAAAAAGCACCCACACCATAAGCGGTGAACACAATCCCGTAATTTTGAGCGTAATTTGTAGGATTAAACAGAGTTAAAGTCGCTGTGGGAGCAATAGCCAACCAACCGCCCAAAGACAACCAAAATAGACAAAAAGCTCCCAAATAACTAGCGACATTCCCTTGTCCAGCGCTACTCATTAAAATCGCAGCGATTAGGATTAGGACGTAATTAATCATGGCAGCATTTCTCGGTTTATATTTATCTGCTAACCAACCGAATAAAGGACGACCTAAACCATTAAATACCGCAAAAAGTGAAACTGTTGCTGCCGCAGTTCCGGCATCCAGTTTAATAATTTCTTGGGCAACTGGGCTGGAAATACCGATCGCTGACAGTCCCACAAAAGTACCAATAGTATAGCAAATCCACAATCCATAAAATGATGAAGTTTGCAACATTTGCACATCATCATTTGTTGCCATTCTCACTGATTGGGAAGACTCCCAACCTGCGGGTTTCCATTCCCTTGGCGGAAAACTTAGCGTCGCAGAAATCAACAAAATAATGATGGTAAAAGCAATCCCTAAAATCAAGAAACTTTTTGCTACTTGATAAGTTTCAATCAAACTTTTGGCAATCGGTGCCGTGACTAAAGGCGATAAACCAAAACCAATTACTGTTAAGCCAACTGCTAAACCCTTTTTATCAGGAAACCATCTAGCCGCCACAGCTAAAGGTACTCCGTAAGCAATCCCTACCCCTGCACCTGCAATCACTCCATAAGTGAAAACTAAGGTAGAAATATCGCTGGCAAAACTTGATAAAATATAACCTAATCCAGTGATGACACCCCCAACAGCTGTCAATACTGCTCGGTTAAGAGTAGGGGCGAAGCATTCGGGCGACAATTTATGACTCAAACCCTAGATTTTATGTCCGAATGCTTCGCCCCTACAAAGGCAAATAATGCTTAACCGAGCAGTATTGCAACAGCTGTTACTGTGCGACAGCCATATTTATCGATAAAAAAGCCAGTAACAGGCATTAAAATCGCAAAAACTACCAACAATACTGTGAACGGTAATAAACTTTCCGTAGCTCCAATATTAAATGCTTTTTCTAACGGCTTGCGGAAAATGCTCCATGAGTAAACTGTACCCAGACACAGTAATACTATTAATCCTAATGGAATATACAACCATCTGCCTTGTTCAGGTGGCATTCCAAAAACTTTTGTTCTTTCCATCCTTTTAATTTCTCAAATGCAATTTCCCGAAGCTGAAATCTACGGAATCTGTTAACTCCAGTAATTTATTATACTCCTTTACGGAAATAAACTAGACTTAATAAAATTTAGCTTAAGATTCTCTTGACAAGCGATCGCTTCCACCATACCACCTGCTCTTAAAACTTCCATGTTGGGAACAATTCCCCTAAAATTCCTCATTTTGCGAATCTTTTATAACTGACCAGGCTGTTAGCCATCTACCTGCGGGTAGATATTTTACTGAAAAAGTTTGTTTCTCAATATATGTCTGTAGGTAGTTTTTTCCGGCTATTCATTTATTACTTCATAGAAACTTCATAAATCTCATCTCAGTATTGTCTCGCAGTTAAACAGATAAATGAGTAATAAATAATACAAATTAATTTATTAATATTTTGTATTTACAAATTAAAAGTAGCCTGAAAGCTTGACTAGGCAAAGATTTATCAACTTTGACAAAACTCTGGCAACCAAACAGTTTTTTATACTTGATCAATAAAATCACTAAAACATATATTTGAAAATTAGGTAAAGCTACTAAGTAGTTCTCTATGAACAAACTTTTATCCAATGAAATTACCTATTGTTTTTCCCTTGACGGCAGTAATGCTGTTTTTGTATTTTTATAAATAATCAATAAAACTTGATTGTTTGTAACAAGTGAACCCAGGGTACTAGTAATAGTACTTTTTCTAGATAAATCTCTGGCTTTCACCTTATATATCAAGTAAGTGAAATTACTTAAATCAGGCTTGATTTAGGGTCTGGTTATACTTGCGAATGCTTTTGTATATATCAACCTATTTGTGCAAGCAAAGTTTTACTTGACACAGATTCTCGCGTGTTTTTACAGACCTGATTGGGGATAATTTTGAATGGCGGCTCTAAACTTTAGCGAACAATTACTTACAGGAAATGACTTCAGCGGTCAAAACCTAAATGGCTCCACGTTTTTCAAAGCAAAGCTCTATGGTGTCCAATTTGGATTCACTACACAAGCCACACAACTAAGAGGCACCAACTTTGAAGAAGCATTTTTGAGCAATGTAAATGCAGCGAGAGCCGTATTTGCACCTAATGCCAACTTTGGGCCAGCTAGTTTTTTTAAAGCAACCTTAGAATTTGTCAGTTTCCAGGGAGCCAACCTAACCGGAGCAAATTTATCATTAGTTAGCACAAAACAAATCAACCTAAGAAACGCCAACCTGACCAACGCCAGTTTACGAGAAGCGAATCTGAGTGGCGAACAGTCCGATCGACCGAATCTTGCAGGAGCCAACTTTACCGGGGCTGATTTCTACAAAGCAAAACTGAAAGCGGCTGACTTTAACGGATCTACTCTAGCGAATGCCAAGTTTGAAGAAGCCGACTTAGAAGCCACGCTTCTAGTCAACGTTAATGCAACGGGTGCAGATTTCCGGTTAGCAAAATTAACAGATATCACCCTGCAAAACTCGATCTTTGACTTAGCTAATTTCAGTGGTGTCTTCTTGAGTGATGCCCCACTCGAACCTGGACAGACAGGCAATGTCAGGTTTCGCGGTGCTAATTTAAGCGGCTTTATGGCAGATGATGCCGTTTTTACCGGGGCTGATTTTAGTGCCTTTGTTGCTAGCAATGGCACCGTTACTTCAACAAACCTCATTGGCGCTAAATTTTCTGATACTGATTTAAGTGGAGCCAACTTCACCCAAGCCAATGCAGAAGGCTTATTCTTCAATGGAACTGCTATTGGTGCCAATTTCACCAATGCTCGTTTAGTTAACGCTGACTTATCTAAAGGCGACTTTACAAACGCTAACCTGACTGGTGCAGACTTCACAGGTGTCAAGTGGGTTGATGGAATTGCCATTGGTGCAAATTTCACCAATGCCAAGCTGAATAATGCTGACCTGTCGAAAGTCAACTTTACAGGTGCGACCTTGGTAGGTGCAGACCTCACAGGTGCTATTCTGGTTGATGTCGTTGGTATCATTCGTGGGGATAGCGGTAATAACGCCCTGAGCGGCACAGCAGATAACGATAACATCTTCGGCTTTGAAGGCAGCGACAACCTGACTGGACTTGGGGGAGATGATTATCTCGACGGGGGCGCAGGTAACGATAATCTCAACGGCGGTGTTGGTAATGACACCATGAAAGGTGGAGCAGGTAACGACACCTACACTGTCAACACTTCTGGGGATGTCATTATTGAACTTGCCAGCCAAGGAACTGATACTGTCCAATCTACCGCTACTACCTATACCTTAAGCAGCCATATAGAAAGACTAAATCTTACAGGTGCAGCTATAGAAGGCGTTGGCAACGATCTCGCCAATACGATTACAGGTAACGCCAGCAACAACAACTTGAAAGGTGAAGCCGGAAACGATACCTTAAGTGGCGCTGGTGGTGATGATACCCTCGACGGCGGCACAGGCAATGATAGCTTGGCGGGAGGTGTAGGCAACGACACCTATATTATTGATAGTGCCAGCGACGTAATTCTGGAAAACCTGAACGAAGGCACTGATACAGTTATTTCCAACCTCGACTACATCTTGGGTGGCAACCTGGAAAACCTGGTTTTGGTAGGCGCTGCGCTCAATGGCACAGGCAACGATCTCGCCAATAACATCACAGGCAACGAAGGTAATAATAACCTGAATGGAGGATTGGGCAACGATATCCTGTTTGGCAATGGTGGTGTGGATACTCTCCAAGGTGCTGGTGGTGCCGATAGTCTTGATGGTGGTGATGGTAATGACAACCTCAACGGTGGCATCGGCGCTGATTCGATTCTGGGTGGGGCTGGTGATGATGTCCTAACTGGCGTTGATGGTAATGATATTTTGGTCGGCGGTGTTGGCAATGACACGATTACTGGAGGTGTAGGTAGCGATACGATTCGTTATGCCAGTGGTGATGGGCAAGACAGAATTAACGGATTTGTCACAGGCGCGGGTGGAGACTTCCTTTCCTTTAGTGGGATTGCTGCGATCGATGTGCGTGCCGTTACAAATGCGACTACGGGAGTTACTAATACTGTGTTCCGAGTGGGCGACGGCATCGCCGGAAACGCAGGCTTTAACACAGGTGAGCTTTTACTGACTCTTGCTGGTACTGGCTTCACCCAAGCGGATATTGCTACCAATATTACTGACTCGGCTGGAACTACATTCTTGTTCTCGTAATTGAAAGCGCGATCGGCGGTTGGTTGACGATCGCTTTTGTCAAGGGTGCATCGAACCTATGCTTGTAAAAGTTTGGCAAAACTAACTCTTTAACCTAACTTTTAGCGACAGTCAAAATTTTTAAATTTGCATCTATATCTAGGGGCTTCGAGATCAGGAATTTTTGTGTGAGGATTGCATCATGCCAGCGTTAAACTTTGAAGAACAAAACTTAGTTGGAAATGATTTTAGAGGTCAAGATCTCAACGGTTCGACGTTTTTTAAAGCTAGACTGGAAAACGTTCGTTTCGATCCCAATAGTGCGGGGGTTCAAACACAATTAAGAGGCACTAATTTTGCTGAATCTATTTGGATTGGTGTGGATGCCCGTCAAGCGATTTTTGCACCTAATGCGAGCTTTGGCCCTGCTAATTTATCCTTAGCAACATTAGAGAATGTCGATTTTAGCGGTGCAGATTTGACACAAGCCGATCTATCGCTGATCAACACTTTAAGTATCAATCTGTCCAATGCTAATTTGACTGATGCCAATCTGTTCCAAGCTAATCTGAGTGGGGAACAGTCCGATCGACCCAATCTAACCGGAGCTAATTTTACCCGCGCTAACTTAGAGCTTGCTAATTTAAAAGCGGCTGATTTTACAGGTTCGACCTTGATTAATGCTAATTTTCAAGGAGCGAACATCGAAAATATTGTCTTGGTAAATGTGAATGCAACTGGGGCGGATTTTCGGTTAGCAAATTTCACCGATGTCACCCTGGAAAACTCGATTTTTGACTTAGCTAATTTGAGTGGCATTACTTTAAGTGATACCAATCCTGTCGATCCAATCAATCTCAGTGCTACCAGTTTTCGGGGTGCTAATCTGAGTGGATTTATCGCCGACGATGACAATTTCAGCGGGGCAAATTTCAGTCCTTTTGTAGCTGCTAATGGCACGGTAACAGTTACAAACTTAACGGGAGCGAGACTTAATGACAGTAATTTGAGTGGAGCAAATCTGACTCAAATTAATGGAGAAGGGGTTTTCATCAACGGACTGGCTACAAATGCAAATTTCACTAATGCCCGTTTAGTGAATGCTGATTTATCGACTGGCGATTTTACTAATGCTACTTTTACTGGCGCAAATCTGACAGGTGCGATCGCGATCGATGCCGTTGCCACAAACGCGAACTTCTCCAATGCTCGGTTGCAGAATGCTGACTTGTCAAAAGTTAACTTCACTGGTGCTAATCTGACTGGGGCAAATCTGAGTAGTGCGATCGCAGTTGATGCTGATTTCATTAATGCCAGTTTAGTAAATGCCAATCTCAATAACGTTAATTTCACCAATGCCACTTTCTTTGGTGCAGATCTCACGGGGGCGACGGCAACGGGTGCGATCGGTTTAACAGTAGGCACTGCCGCCAACAATACGATTAACGGCACAAACTCCAACGATAACATCTTCGGCAATCAAGGCAACGACACCCTCAACGGACGTGATGCCAATGATTATCTTGATGGCGGCATCGGTAGTGACGTTCTCAACGGCGGATTTGGGATTGATACCTTGTTTGGCGGTGCAGATGGCGATCGACTCAATGGCGATGCTGGTACCGACATCCTCGTTGGCGGTTTAGGTAACGATACCCTCAACGGCGGTGCTGATATTGACACCTTTCGCTACAGCAGTGGTGATGGCAGCGACATCATCAACGGATTTACCAGAGGAACAGGAGGAGACATCCTTTCCTTCAGTGGCATTGCTGCAATTGACGTGCGTGTAGTCAATGGTAGTGCAGAATTCCGCATCGGAGATGGCATTGCTGGTAACGCTGGATTTAGCACAGGTAGTTTGTTGATTACCCTTGCCAATACCTCCTTCACTGCCGGAAACGTCAACACCAACGTTGACCCAATCAACCGTCCTGTCTTCCAATTCTCTTAAGACAAAATTTTACAGAGCAATAGCTGCTCACATCTGACAAAACTTTACCAAGCAAAATAGCATCATGGCAGTATTAAACTTTGAAGGACAAAACTTAGTCGGAAATAGCTTCCGAGGTCAAAACTTAAACGGCTCCACATTTTTTAAAGCCCGACTGGAAAACGTCCGCTTCGATCCCAACAATGCGGGGACTCGCACCCAACTCAGAGGCACGAACTTTTCTGAATCGATTTGGATTGGTGTTAATGCCCGTCTAGCGATCTTTGCCCCCAATGCTACCTTTGGCCCTGTTAATTTATCTTTGGCAACCTTAGAGAATGTCAATCTCAGCGGCGCAGATCTCAGACAGGCTGATATGTCGCTGATCAACACATTCAACCTCAATTTATCAGGTGCCAACCTCACCAATGCCATTCTGCGGGAAGCCAATATTAATGGTGAACAGTCCGAGCCACCTAACTTGACTGGGGCAAACTTTACCGGGGCTGATTTTTTCAAAGCGAATCTCAAATCAGCTGATTTCACTGGGTCAACCTTAGTCAATGCCAGTTTCTTAGATGCG
The DNA here is from genome assembly GCF_041929345.1 of Floridaenema aerugineum BLCC-F46. NCBI lineage: Bacteria > Bacillati > Cyanobacteriota > Cyanophyceae > Aerosakkonematales > Aerosakkonemataceae > Floridanema > Floridanema aerugineum. The sequence continues at coordinate 36,703 of NZ_JBHFNQ010000143.1, read as the reverse complement.
AATATTGAAAACGTTGTCCTGGTTAATGTGAACGCCACAGGCGCTGATTTTCAACTCGCAAATTTCACAGATGCGACCCTGCAAAATGCGATCTTTGATTTAGCTAATTTGAGTGGGGTTGCTTTGACGGATACCAATCCCCTCGATCCAGCAACGGCTACTAACGCCAGCTTTCGGGGTGCGAATCTGAGTAATTTGTTGGTCGAAGATGTCAATTTTAGCGGCACTAACTTTAGCCCCTTTGTGGCTGCTAATGGTACAGTAACGGTCACAAATTTGACTGGAGCGAGATTCTCTGGTGCTAGTTTGGATGGGGCGAACTTTACAGGAGCCAACGCACAAGGCATGGCTATTAGTGGCACTGCTATTGGTACGAATTTCACTAATGCCGACTTAACTAACGCTGACTTCTCGAAGGGTGACTTTTCCAGTGCCAACTTTACGGGAGCGACTCTGACGGGTGCGATCGCAGTTGATGCGATCGGTCTATACATCGGAGATGCCAGCGATAACGTCCTGAACAGCAGCGCTGACACCAGCCCCAACGATAACCTATTTGGCAACGAAGGCAACGACACCCTCAGTGGTGGTGGTGGCAATGATTATATTGATGGTGGTGCAGGCAATGACCGGATGATCGGTAGCGGTGGCAATGATACCTACGTTTACACTGCTGGCGATACCATCATCGAAAGCGCTAACGCAGGCAATGATACTGTCCGCGCCAATGCTAACCATACTTTAGGTAACAACGTAGAAAACCTGATCCTGCTGGGCAATGTCGTCAGCGGTACTGGTAACGCCTTAGCTAACAACATCACTGGTAACAATGCCAACAACAACCTCAGCGGAGGTGACGGCAACGATACCCTAAGTGGCAGTGCCGGAAATGACACCCTGAATGGTGGCCCCGGCAACGATGCCCTGATTGGTGGCACAGGCAACGACACATATATAGTAGATAGCACAGGCGACACCATTACAGAAAACGCCAACGAAGGCACAGATGCAGTTCAGTCTAGTGCCTCCACCTATACCTTAAGCAGCAACCTGGAAAACCTCACCTTAGTCGGTGTTGCCCAAAGTGGTACAGGTAACGAACTTGCCAACATCATCACAGGTAACGAAGCCAACAACGCCCTCAATGGTGCTGGTGGCAACGATACTCTGAGTGGTGCTGGCGGTGATGATACCCTGGATGGCGGCGCAGGTAACGATGCCATGAGCGGTGGTCTAGGCAACGACACATATATAGTAGATAGCACCGGAGATAGCATTACAGAAAACCTGAGTGAAGGCACTGATACAGTCCTTTCCAGCCTCGACTACATTTTGGGCAGCAACCTGGAAAACTTAGTTTTGGTAGGCACTGCGCTCAATGGCACAGGCAACGATCTTGCTAATAGCATTATCGGCAGCGAAGGTAATAACAGCCTGAATGGAGGATTGGGTAACGACATCCTGTTTGGTAATGGTGGTGCTGATACCCTTCAGGGCGCTGGTGGTGCCGATAGTCTTGATGGCGGTGATGGTAATGACAACCTCAACGGTGGCATCGGCGCTGATTCGATCCTGGGTGGGGCTGGTGATGATGTTCTAACTGGTGCTGATGGTAATGATGTTTTAGTTGGCGGTATAGGTCTTGACACCATTACAGGCGGTGTAGGTAGCGATACGATTCGCTATGCCTTTGGCGATGGACAAGACAGAATTAACGGATTTACCACAGGTGTAGGGGGAGACTTCCTTTCCTTTAGTGGGATTGCTGCGATCGATGTGCGTGCTGTCACAAATGCGACTACGGGAGTTACTAATACTGTGTTCCGAGTGGGCGACGGCATCGCTGGAAACGCAGGCTTTAACACAGGTGAGCTTTTATTCACTCTGGTGGGCACGAACTTTACCCAAGCGGATATTGCTACCAATATTACCGACTCGGCTGGCACGACGTTCCTGTTCTCATAACTTCCCTTTTAGTGCGTGCATTAAGCAAATTCATCTAATCAACAGAGGTAAAAAATGGCAATCAGAAATGGAACAGAAGCTCCTGATACGCTAACAGGGACGGCGAATGCCGACACACTACGCGGTTTTGGCGGAGACGATATTCTATCAGGCTTAGGCGGCAATGACCTGCTTCTAGGTGGAGATGGCAGTGATGATTTGTTTGGTGGGGCAGGTAACGATCGCCTCTTCGGTGATGCAGGTGATGACCTCCTAGAAGGCGAAGCGGGTGCTGACACCCTCGATGGTGGGGAAGGCAAAGATACCCTGAATGGTGGTGCTGGTAACGACTGGCTATTTGGTGGAACTGAGGATGAACTATTTGGCGGTGATGGCAATGATGTTCTTTCCGGGGAAGGTTCCCTGAACGGCGAAGCTGGCTCGGATACTCTCACAGGTAGCTTTTTTGACGACACTCTCAATGGCGGCAGTGGCAATGACTTTCTGGATGGCAGCTTGAGCAATGACTTCCTGTTAGGTGATGACACCTTGGGTATTGCGGGTGCTGACACCGTTCTGGGTGGAGATGGCAGTGACACCATTTACGGTGATGCAGATACCTTAAGTGCGGGTGGTAATGACTCCCTGCTGGGTGATTCTGGGGATGACGAAATCTATGGCTTTGCTGGGGATGACTACCTGAATGGTGGCGATGGTAATGACCTCTTGGAAGGTGGCGAAGGGAATGACTTCCTGGTAGATGAGCTTGGCGCAAATACGCTGTTGGGTGGTGCAGGTTTAGATACCATCAGCGGCGGATTAGATGGAGATGCGATCGAAGGAGGAGAAGGTACTGACAGTCTCTTAGGTGGTGATGGCAACGACACCATTTATGGCGACGGTGACGGCATTGATACCTTGGCTGGCAATGATGTCCTCAATGGCGGTGTTGGCGATGACTTGCTTGATGGGGGTGCGGGAGTCGATCGCATTCTTGGTGGCGCTGGTAGTGACACCCTGTTTGGCGGCAATGACCTACCCGAACAAACTCAACGCGACACCCTGACAGGCGGCACGGGCGCTGATTACTTTACCTTGGAAAACTCCGGGTTGAGTGGACAAACGGGCGACTATATCTCGGACTTCCAAGATGGCATTGATTTCTTACAAACAGGATTCAGCTTTGAAGCCCTGACGATCGCCCGTGTGAATCTGACGATTAATGGTGTTTCAACGGGTAGTACTCGAATCAGTGTAACTGCAACTGGCGAAGAATTAGCGGTTGTGGCTGGGTTACTCCCCGGAAGGTTTACAGCAACAGACTTTGTTCCGGCGTGATTTAAATAGGAGTTTCTTTGATGATGACTAACTTTGACTTTTCATTTCTCTTCTCTATGCCTTTGGCACCCCTCTCCTAAATCTGGGAGAGGGGGAGAGAGAAGGAGATTAACAAAAGGCTTTATTGCATCAATCATCTTTGGGTTAAAACACAACTTTTGGTAAATGAGGAGAAAATCATGGCTATCAGAAATGGAACACCACTGCCCGACACCCTTACAGGAACAGCGAATGCTGACACACTGCGCGGCTTTGCTGGTGATGACGAGTTATTAGGCTTAGGCGGTAATGACCTGCTCGAAGGTGGATTAGATAAAGACACCCTGTTTGGTGGTGCTGGCGCTGACAGACTGCGTGGGGATGCAGGCGAAGATGTGCTGTATGGTGAAGCTGGCAATGACACCCTGTTTGGTGGGACGACTGCTGACGATGCCAATGATGGCAAAGACTTCCTCGATGGCGGTCTTGGTAGTGACTGGGTATATGGCGGCTTCGAGGATACCGCGATGGGCGGTGCGGGAAATGACACCGTAGTTGGTAGCTTCTTTGGTGACGCATTGTACGGCGACGATGCAGAAGGTTTAGCTGCTGGTGGTGCTGATTCGATCGCAGGTGGAGAAGGTAATGACACCATTTACGGCGAAGCTAACGACACAATTTTCGGCGGCAACGATACCATCTTAGGCGAAGGTGGCGATGACACTATCTTTGGTTATGGCGGTAATGACTCCCTCTTGGGTGGTGATGGTATTGACTACCTCGACGGTGGCGACGGCGACGACATTTTGGATGGCGGTGCTGGTGCTAGTACGCTGTTGGGCGGTGCTGGCTTAGAAACCATCCGGGGTGGTGTTGAAGGTGACTACATCGATGGTGGTGAAGGCGTTGATAACCTTCAGGGACTTGGTGGTAATGACACCATGTACGGCGATTTGGGTGTAGTTGAATCTCTGGCTGGCAATGATGTGCTCAATGGCGGTGCTGGGGATGACTTCCTAGATGGTGGTGCGGGTGTCGATCGCGTTATCGGTGGCGCTGGCGTTGACCTTGTGTTTGGTGGCGAAGACCCAGAAACCCAAACCTTACGCGACACGCTGACTGGTGGAACTGAGACTGATTTCTTCCAATTAAATTACACAGCATTTGTCCCAGAGCCGATCCAGCCAGGTGAGCCAATCATCTCGCCTCCTCCGGGTGACTGGATTGCTGACTTCCAAAATGGTACAGACTTCTTCCTGCTTGACGGTATTGATTTTACCTCTCTAGGATTCCAGCGCATCAACCTGACGGTTGCTGGTGTTGCTACGGCGAGTACTCGGATCTACGTTACTCCTGCTGCTGGCATTCCGATTTCGCAAGCCGAAACTCTGGCTGTTGTCCAAGGTGTACTTCCCGGAGCCTTCGACGCAACAGATTTTGTTTCATCTATCTAAGAAATGTGTGTGTATCTAGCGCCAACCGGATACACACACCTGATGCTCAAATGAGTTTGAGCAAATCAAATCTCGCATTCTGTTCATCTCCTGCTGTCTGGAGGCAACCAGACAGTAGGAACTTACTAACAAAGCGATGAGTATTTGATTTTTACATCCTATTGAAACGTAATCCGTAAATCGTAGGGATTTGAATTAAAAATCAACTAATCGAAATTTTTAAGTGCATCAACTATCTCCTACCAAAAAACAACTTGAATCTATAAAAGAGGTAAATTATGGCGATCAGAAATGGCACAGCAGACAAGGACACTCTCACAGGAACAGCGAATGCCGACACACTGCGCGGCTTTGCTGGTGATGACGAGTTATTAGGCTTAGGCGGTAATGACCTGCTCGAAGGTGGCGCTGATAAAGACACCCTGTTTGGTGGTGCTGGCGCTGACAGACTCTATGGGGATGCAGGCGAGGACTCGCTGTATGGTGAAGCTGGCAATGATACCCTGTTTGGTGGGACGACTGCTGATGATGCCAATGATGGCAAAGACCTGCTCGATGGTGGTGCTGGCAACGACTGGGTATATGGCGGCTTTGAGGATACGGCTAAGGGCGGTGCGGGAAATGACACCGTAGTTGGTAGCTTTTCTAATGACCAACTGTACGGGGATGGTACAAAGGATGACTCCATTTTCGGTGGTGCTGACTCCGTGTTTGGTGGCGCTGGGAATGACACCATTTACGGTGAAGGTGACAGCTTGAGTGGCGGCGGCAACGATACCCTGGTGGGTGGCGATGGCGATGACGTTATCTATGGTTATGCTGGTGATGACTCCCTCGTAGGCGGTAATGGTCTTGATACCCTTGATGGTGGCGACGGCAACGATGTTCTGGATGGGGGTGCTGGCGCAAGTACACTGTTCGGCGGTGCTGGTTTAGAAACCATCCGAGGTGGTGTTGAAGGTGACTACATCGATGGTGGTGAGGGCGCTGATAACCTGAATGGACTAGGTGGCAATGACACCATCTATGGCGATCTGGGTGTAGTTGAATCTCTGGCTGGCAATGATGTGCTCAATGGTGGTGCTGGGGATGACTTCCTGGATGGTGGTGCTGGTGTCGATCGCGTTATCGGTGGCGCTGGTATTGATATTCTCTTTGGTGGCGAAGATGCAGAAACCCAAACCACACGCGATACGCTGACTGGCGGGACTGAGACTGATTACTTCCAATTGAATTATGCGGAATTTGTGCCAGAGCCGATCGATCCAGGTGAGCCAATTATCGCTCCTCCTCCGGGTGACTGGATCACTGATTTCCAAAATGGTACTGACTTCTTCCTGCTTGAGAATATTGCCTTTGAGCAGCTGTCGTTCCAGCGCATCAATCTCACTGTTGCTGGTGTTGCTACGGCTAGTACTCGGATCTACGTTACTCCGGCTGCTGGCATTCCGATTTCTCAAGCTGAAACCTTAGCAGTTGTGCAAGGTGTACTTCCTGGAGCCTTCGATGCCTCAGATTTTGTTAGCTAGGAAATGGGTCTGTATCTGGGTCAACCGGATACAGGCATCTGATGCTCGATCGCACTCTCGCTAGTTTCAGAATAATTTTGTTCATCTCCTGCTGTCTTTTGACCAACCAGACAGTAGGATACTACTACTCACACAAAACTAACTATGCGTATCCTCTTTTTACATCCTAATTTTCCCGCCCAATTCCGTCATGTTGCTGGGGCATTAGCTAAAGATAAACGTCACCAAGTCGTGTTCGGCACTACTCGCCGGGATGGTAATCTCCCTGGTGTCAGTAAAATGATTTATCAACCAAAACGCGAAGCAAGACCGGAAACTCACCATTATGTGCGTCCTTTGGAAAATGCTGTATTACAAGGTCAGGCTGTGTATCGGATGGCTGAACAACTCAAGGCTAGGGGTTTTGTTCCCGATGTGGTCTATGGTCATTCGGGTTGGGGGCCGACTTTATTAATGAAAGATATATTTCCTAAAGCTAAATTATTGTGTTATTTCGAGTGGTTTTATCATGCTCATGGAACTGATGCGGATTTTGACCCCAGCGAACAGTTAAATGGTGATGATGAAGCGAGAATTAGAATTAAAAATGCGCCGATTTTATTAGATTTATATAGTTGCGATCGGGGTCTGTCTCCTACATATTGGCAGAAGCAACAATTCCCCGATGAATATCAAGATAAAATTAAAGTTCTTCATGATGGCATTGACACTAATTTCTTTTGTCCTAAACCGGGAGCAAAGTTAGTTTTACCCAGAATAAACCTTGACCTTTCTCATGTAGAAGAACTGGTGACTTATGTTGGTCGAGGCATGGAACCTTACCGAGGTTTTCCCCAATTTATTGAGGCAATTTATTTACTCCAACAACGTCGCCCTCAATGTCATGTGGTCATTGTTGGGGAAGATCGAGTTGCTTATGGTAGAACTCTACCCGATGGGAAAACTTATAAGCAGTTAATGTTAGAAAAGTTCCCCTTAGATTTGTCGCGGGTTCACTTTACTGGACATCTGCCTTATGATGAATATGTGCAAGTTTTACAAGCTTCTTCGGCTCATGTTTATTTAACTCGTCCGTTTGTTTTATCTTGGTCATTGTTGGAAGCTTTATCTACTGGTTGTTTAGTTATTGGTTCTAATACTGCTCCGGTAACTGAGATGATCCGAGATGGAGTTAATGGTTTATTGGCTGAGTTCTTCTCTCCTGAAGAAATTGCTTCGCGCATTGAGGAAGCTTTAAATCACCCGGAAAAAATGAGTGAAATTCGGGCGAAAGCAAGACAAACAATTTTGGAAAAATACGATTTATCGCTGTTATTACCGCATCATTTAAATTGGATTCAAGAAGGTATTGGCGGTAATTCAGTGCCGTTGTGGATGAGAATGGCGAAGAGTGAAACAAACAATTCAAATGGGAAAGATGAGAAATCGCATTTAGTGGCGATCGCTGATAGTAATATAGAACCGACTACTTTACAAATTGGCAATTCTGCTGTAGGGAATGGCGCAGGAAATCAAGCAGTTAACGGCAGAGATTTAGTTACTTTGTTGAAGCAATACGAACTGCTGCCAAAACTTCAGGAAGAGATGATTATCGAGCGATCGATCGCACCTTTTGATTGCACCCCAAAAGAGCAAATGGAATGTTGTTTAGAGTTCGGTAAACAACGGCAATTAAACAGCGAAAAAGCCCGGAAAAAATGGTTACAAGAACAAGGAATGACGGAAGCTCAATTCATCAATTTGGCTACTCGCGAACTGAGAATTGAAAAGTTTAAACAAGCTACTTGGAGTAAGAATTTAGAAAACTATTTTCTCCAACGTAAATCAGAACTCGATGAATATGTTTATTCCTTAATTCGAGTGCGGGATGGTGCTTTTGCTAAAGAACTTTACTTGCGTTTGCAAACAGGGGAAGAAACTTTTACCGAACTTGCTAAACAATATTCGGAAGGCCCAGAAGCTAAAACTGGTGGTTTAATTGGCCCTGTACCATTGAGTTTATCTCATCCTAAATTAGCCCAACTTTTGCAAACTAGTCAACCAGGGGAATTAAGTGTTCCGAGTGCGATCGAAGATATCTGGGTAATTGTCCGAGTTGAAAAGATTATTCCCGCACAATTCGATGAACAAATGCAGCAAAAATTACTCGATGAATTGTTCGATAATTGGCTCAAAGAACAACTGAAAAAACCTAGTGCATTGCAATTAATTGCTAGTTAGTACGTTGTTGCGCTTTAGCGCTAGAGAAGAGCGCTGAAGCGCAACTACGTACCTTTAATGTTTATTTCCTATTTTCTATCAATGCGAATCCTAATTACAATTGCTCACTTTTTTAAACCGGAAGATAATAGTCGGCATGATTCCCGATCGAAAAATCCCCAGCCTCGTTTAGCAGCATTAAGTCAAAGTCTTACTGCTTTACATCAGTTATTTAGTAAGTCGCAAAGCATTATTAATATTAAAGAAAAATTGGCTTTTCCGGCTAACCAACCTTTAGCTAATGATTTGGATATTGTAATTTGTACAACTCAAGATTGTCATCTTTTGGATCAGCTTCCTGTACCTGATCATTTTTATCAACATTATCCCACAGAAGCCAAACCGATGTTTTTGGGATTTGAGTGTCAAGCGGTGTTGCGAGATTCTTTAGGAAATTATGATTATTACTGTTTTTTGGAAGATGATTTAATCATACACGATCCTTGGTTTTTTGTAAAATTATATTGGTTTAATAAGGAAGCTGGCGATCGCTGTTTGTTGCAACCAAATCGTTATGAAATTTCCACTCACGGGCTTTCTTACAAAGCTTATGTTGATGGTGATATAAATCCGAAAGCAACGGAAAATTTTCAAGATGTCAGCGATCGTCCGCAATTACAAAGCAAAATTATGGGTGTACCGATGGTTTTCCGTCGCGCTTTAAATCCCCATTCCGGTTGTTATTTTTTGAATGCTAATCAAATGAAGCATTGGGCTAGTCAGCCGGATTTTCTCGATCGCGATCCTAGTTTTATTGGCCCTTTAGAAAGTGCTGCTACTTTAGGAATTATGAAGCATTTTTTGGTTTATAAAACCATACCGCAACAGGCAAGTTTTCTGGAAATTCAACATTATGGCACGAAGTTTTTAGATACGATTGGGCAACAGATTGATTTGTCAATGTAGTAATTTGAGCAAAAAATTTATTCTTCAATTGTACCTCGTAATCCTTGATTTCGTAATAATTCATCTACCCAAACGGCATCTTCTGGGCTTAGTTTTACGACAGGTTCCTGATTGTAATCTATCCTTAAATCAAAATCTGCGCGATCGTACACACCGTTTAATAAGCTTTGCAAATCTATTAATGGTTCAGGTTCTCTTGACTGCAAAGGTAAAGGAAATGAGGGAATTTGATCGGGCAAGTTAAAAGCATATAGACTTGCGTTAGGACGGCGATCGCTACGACTAATTAAAATGCGATAATCGGACTCAATCTTCTCAATAATTCGCATGGGTTTTCCGGTTCTCAGCAAGTCAATTTCTACTAAATTAGTTAAGCTGGCTAAAACTTGCTGACGTTTACGTTGATATGCTTCTCTTCCTTCTTTTGCCCGTTTGTTTTTTGGAAAAAGGATTTCTAATACAGTAACAACTTTGCCTGTTCCTACTTCTTTAATTGCTAAATAACTTTCTCTAATTTCTTCGGGTTGTGGTATTGTAACTGTAACTGCTTCTGTTTGAGAAGGGATTGTCAGAGTCGATCGCGTTTCACTCTTCTTTAAACCCCTAGAAAATACTGTTACGTCGGGAATTCCTACCAAAACGCTATCTTCGATATTGCTTAAGTAAGTACGCTTCTCTATAGCAACATAATATTTAGGACGCAACGAAGGTGCTAGTGCATCGGCGATCGCAGTAATTAACCGATGATGAACTTCCGACCACAATTCTGGATCTTCTAAATAAGGATTCATTCCGGGAAAGGGAGAACTCATTGTATTTTTCCCTACCAAATAGTTGGATTTACAAATGTGGATTACCCAGCCAAGTTTTTACTTTTTGCCACCATAATTTCGGGCTATCTTCTGCACGAATTTTAGCATCAAACATGGAAATTAGCAGGGGAACACCGCCAACTTTTACACTCATCAATAAATGCAACGCAAAAGCAATTACAACGCCACACCAAGCAAGCAAATGCGCGTAGTACCAAGGCTGATTTAATATTCCTTGGGGTAGCCAATTTTCATCTTGAAATTTACCAGTAAGTAAGGCAAATAAGGCAGAAATTAACATTAAAGTATTAGCAAAACGTTGGAGAGTATACCACCAAATTGGTTTACCGACTTCTTTAAGTTTACTAAAGGAATCAGCTTGAATTAAACGGCGATAACCAACCCGAATACTGTAAATTGTCAAAATTATCAAAATTGGCAATAAGAAAAAGCCAAATGTGCCATGAATATCGATGAATTCGCGGTTTTTTAAAGTAAGTGCAAGGCGACCAAAGCGACCGTCCCAGCTATCATATACTAAAAATCCGGTGATCGCGGCGCTAATTACCAGTAAAGCGGTGATGCCGTGTAATAATCGGAGAACTAGGGGTTGATAGGGTTTTGTAGATGGCATAATCGCAGGATAATTCTCATATTTTAGATGATATCAAATTAATTGTTTGATTTGCGATCGACATCCTCTTAAAGTCGGACTTTGAGCTTTAAATTATGCTGTAGTTTAAGTTTCTCTAGCAAATTCTTCGGGGTCAAATCCCCAATTTACCCAGCGAATTGCTTCTCTAGCGGATTTCATATTTGGCGGGACGCGCAAAGCGTGAATAAATCCTGTACTCGGACAAGTCATTTTTAATAAATAGGTTGCCGCTAGTTCCCTTTCATTTTCGATATCAAAATCATCGAAAATATCGATTTTTAATAAACTGTATTCGCGCCAAGTATCTAATTCGATCGCTTGTAGTTCTTGGCAAATGCGATCGTACCCAATTTGTTGAATTAAAACGCGGCGAATTCCTATATTCTTCTCTTCCAAAATCCATCTAGATTGCCATTTTTGCAGAGGCAGAAAATATTTTTTCGGCAAAGCTACATTGTAAATTTCGCAGTATTCTAAAGATTTAAGTGATTGTAAAGGACTCAAGTCTATGATTTGACTGCCTTCGAGATAAAGGTAGGTCAGATTAAAAAGAGTTGAAAGTGGATTTAAATCTGTGATTTGATTGTTGTGGAGATAAAGTTCTGTCAGATTGGTAAGAGTTGAAAGTAAACTCAAATCTGTGATTTGACTGACTTCGAGATACAATTTAGTAAGATTGGTGAGAGTTGAAAGTAGTTTGAGGTCTGTGATGCGATCGCTTTCGAGATAAAGTTCTGTCAGATTAGTGAGATTTGAAAGGGGAAGGTAGTTTATGATTTGATTGAACCGAAGATTTAGTGCGGTAAGATTGGTGAGAGTTGAAAGTGGATTTATATCTGTGATTTGATTGTTGTGAAGATAAAGTTCTGTCAGATTGGTGAGAGTTGAAATTGGATTTAAATCTGTAATTTGATTGTTGTGGAGATTCAGTTTAGTTCGATTCATCAGAATTAATTCTGCTTCATGGCAATCAGTTGTGCCAGCTTCTTTTAGTAATACCTCAACTGTATGTTTTGCTGCTGGACAAATGTTATCTTTGTGACTGCACCAATCAGCAAAGGTTGGGAAAGTTTTTGTTAAATCTGATTGTGTTTCAGACATGGCGTTAAAACTGAGCTAAACTACAGGATAATCGATCGCAATTTTCAGCCAAATGGTGCGTTACGTTAGCACTAACGCACCCTACGAATTAAACTCAAATAACAGGAGAAACAGGGAATCGCCTAATTTTATAGGTTGATTATCTTTCAATTTTCGACAACCCAATTTTTACCTGATGTAATTGGTTCTCCTGGGAAAAAAGTAGAATCCAAAACTTGCTCAATACTGTAAGGACATTCAGCAGTAAAATCTTTATCTGTAAGGGATGTCTCGCGTGCAGCTAAATCAATTCCATCTTCATAAGCTATTTGTAATGCTTCGGGAAGATAAAGTTTTAAGCTGGGATTTTCAGCCAACAATTGTCGTATTCTACGCCGTTGTTCTCGCAAGGTAAAAAACCAGCTTTTCGACCTTTTATTAGGCTGAAATTCCCCTTTTAATAAATGACCGAGTAGCACTCCCAAACGATTTCTTAATTCCTGACGTACTTGTTTTCCCAAAGATTCTATTTCCTCAACCAAATTGATAATATCTAAATTTTCCCATATTCCTGCTTGCAGGAGTTTCGCTTGTTGCTGCGTCCAAGCGTAGAAGTCTGTTTCGTAGAGGTTGGAAGTTTGGGGGGAGGATGCGATCGCTTTTCTATCCATAATTTAATCTGAGGTAACAATAACTATTTGAAATTTCTGGGGATTTAGTTTAAGTCTTAGTTCTAGAACTTATTTTAATTTTCCACCACCCAATTTTGACCCGATTCCAGGGGTTCTCCGGGAAAAAAAGTAGCATCCAGAATTTGCTCAATACTGTAAGGACACTCAGATGGAAACTCTTCGTCAGGGAGAAATGTCTCGCGTATAGCTAAGTCAAGTCCATCTTTATATGCTTTCAGCAACACTTCGGGAAGATAGGGTTTTAAGCTGGGATTTTCATCCAAATGTTCGAGAATTCTGCGACGTTGTTCCCGCAATGTTAAAAACCAACTTCTCGACCTTTTGTGAGGCTGAAATTCCCATTTCAACAAATGACCGAGTAGCACTCCCAAGCGATTTCTTAATTCCTGACGTACTTGTTTTCCCAAAGATTCGATTTCCTCAACTAAATTGGCAATATCTAAACTTTGCCATACTCCTTGTTGCAGGAGTTTTGCTTGTTCCTGTGTCCAAGCATAAAAGTCTGTTTCGTAGAGGTTGGAAGTTTGGGGGGAGGATGCGATCGCCTTTATATCCATCATTTAATCTTGAGTAATAACAACTATTTTACTTCTCTATTATCCTTCATTAATCCTTATTTTAACATACTGTTTCACCACTGGTTGCAAGTTAAAAAGCGTTTCGTTACCTTGGTTGATTTTAGCAATTAATGAACGTCTTCCTAAAGATTGCATTGCATTAATCAATTCTGAAGCAGGTAATTGTAAATGTGACAACAATTGAGAAATAGCAACTGCTTCGGTTTCTTCAGCAATACTACAAATTATCTGTTTTTCTATTTCGGATAAGCGATCGCACTCCTGAAACAATACATCTTTTAAATCTTCATTCAACAATAGGTTGTCATATTTAACAAATTCCCCCACTCTGCCACCGAATAAATCTTGAATCATGGTAGCAATTATTTTCAACCATAAAGGATTACCTTGATATTTTTCAATTAACTCTTGCCATTTCTCTTCTTCAACTAATCTCTTTTCTCTGAGGATTTCTTTAGCCGATCGCAAATCTAACCCCTGCAATTCTAAACAACAAACCTGACGATTTTCTGCTTCTAATTTAGCAATTTCTCTCGGTTTATCCCAACTAAGCAGAACTAAGCAACTTTGATGATGTAATTCTCCCAGTCTTTTGAATAATTCGCCGTAATTTTCATAACCGTTTTCATAACAACCAGCTAATTGTCCCTTGCTGAAAATAGAATGCACATCATCTAATATTATCAAGCAGCGATGTTTCCGCAAATATTCTATTAATTGTGATAAGTTAATGTTGAGTTTTAATCCGTTTTCTGGTTGATTAGAGAAGAATTGAATTAGATTTGTTTGCAGTTCTTCCAATAATGGTTTACTGTGTAAGCTGCGCCAAATTACATAATCGAATTTATCTTTTATTTGTTCGACTAATTGTAAAGCAAGTGCAGTTTTACCAATTCCGCTCATTCCCAATATTGTGACTAGGCGAGAGTGTTGTTGTGCGATCGCTTTTTCCAGCTGATTTAGTTCTTCATTCCGTCCAAAAAAAGGGGAAATATCAGGTGCATCTTCTAGAGAAATTTGGGTTTTGGGGTGGTGCGATCGATCTTGTGAAACTTCTGGAGTCTGCAAAGCTTTTTGACAAAGGTTTATGTTATTAATTCTTGCAAAATCTGTTGCAAAATTTGATGAAACGGATGAAATATTAGAGAACCGACACCTTTGCATTGTAGATCGAAAATTTGACTTACTGACATTTTCTCCTAATATCTCTGACAGAATCTTCCAAAGTTCAGAAGCGATATCCTTAACGTGACCTTCTGTGCAATTAAACTCTTCTGCTATTTTCGAGTATTTTTGATTTTGCAAACTACTCCGTAATATTGCTTCTTGTAGATCGTCTAAGTGCTTGTCAGTTTTTGAGAAAATTAGGCGATCTACAAGTTTTAGCACTTCATTAACGTCCATTTCTAGGTAAATATCAGTGTTTTCACTATTATAATCCGACTTTTTCCGACTCTCTCCGACTTTAACAACTTTTTCCGGCTTTTTCCGACCGAACTATTAATTATTTAACTGTTTGGCAATTTCCTAGTTTTCACGAATATACAAATATAAAAAAAACCTAAATAATATTTATTGATATTGAGTTTATTCAAGAATAGCTGGCATGAATACCAAAACTTGGATTTTAAGCATTAGTCTACTGTTGGCAATCAGTTCCGCTTTATTATGTAGCATTAAGCCTTCTCAAGCTGGTGGTTGGAGTCGAACTGCTGCCAGAGGCGGTTCTTTCTACGTATCCGGTGAAGCTCGTGATAATGAAGATCGTGCAAATTTCGGGGCAATATTATTTGGTATAGGAATTACAGGAGGGATTATAAAAGGGTTGTTAAATCACAAATAGCAAGACTGCAAAATTAAGTGAAAATCCGAATTTCTTAATAACCTGTATGGAGTAATTAGCTAATATGGAAACCCAAAAGCAATCTCGAAATCCGATGCCCAAAGTAGTATCAGGAGTAATTTTTACTGTTGTTCTTGTAACCTTAGTTAGAGGCTACATCAGAAGCCAGTTATCTTTACCTCCTATCAACTTCAGTTCTGAGAAACAATTATACAACCCACCAAACTATAATCCCTTTGATCATTCTCTTGAGCAAGATCTAGCAAACTCTCGACAGCTTGAATTGAATCGACGGGAACACCATAGAAATATAATGTATCAACTAACAGCAAATGAACAACAAGCAAGAATAATTGAAAATATTGATTTACTATCTATTCTTGTAATAATTGCTGGTAGTACTTGCTGGTCAGTTTATTGTTTCAAATTAAAACAGTAAGCCACACATAATAAAGTATATTAAGGAGGATAATAATTGTGTTAGATTGGTTAATAACTTTAGGAAGTTTTTTGTACTTAATCGCCTTTATTTGCGGGTTGTATTGTGGTTGGGCTGCTTTGTTTTCCACGAATCCTTTTAATGGTGATCCTTTGTCTAAAAGCTTTTCTGATAAACAGTTTATTACCTATCTAGAAACTAATTACACAGCAGATGAATATCTAGCTATTAACTTATTAATTAGAACTGGTATTTTGGTATATTCATTCATGAAATTATTTTATTATTTAGAACTGCCATCTGATTTAACTAAAAGTAAAATTTTACTAACTAGAATCGGAATGACAACAGCATTTGTAATTGCTTTTATTCCTCCGATAGCTACTACGTTTTGTTTTCTATTTATTGCCTATAAAGTATGGTTATCGGAGTACAGGAGATAGTATAAAATTTTGGATAAACTATGGATCACATATTATGAAACTAAAACAAATTAGAGAAAAAATATTGTACTGGCTTTTGCCAATTATAAAGGATAAACTAAAATATATCTCTTTATCCATAACTATATGTACGCTTATCGCTATTACATCATGTGATAGTCTAGTGTATCAAAATTGTATATATGAAGGTCAGCGCCTAAATGGTCTACCACACGGTCAAGGTAAAATTTGGTGTCCCGTAAATGGGACAATATACTCAAATTCTCATCCTACTTATAAAGGAGAATGGAAGGAAGGTAAATGTCATGGTGAGGGGGTTATAAGTGTGCGCGACAATTTAGACGATAAAAAATATAGTCTCTTTAGGGTGCGCTGTGAAAATGACAAATGTTGGTCAATTGAAGAGGACTTTTATGCAGTAGAGCTTTCTTGTAAGGGTTAATTTATTATAATACCGATGTGCGATCGCACTCCCCCCACCCCTCTCCATTTTGCACCGAAATTATTAACCAAGTGCGATCGCACCTTACCCAAAATATGTGCGATCGCCTTTATACAATTTCACTTCATCGAAGCTTCTTTAAATTCACGCAGACGTTTTTCATACTTTTGTGCGAACGCCTCTCCTATCTCACAAAGTTCCTTAGCCTTCTATTCAGTAACTTTCGCAAGTTTCAGCATTGAAGATAATTTTGCCTGTTGCGCTTCACTCATAGATAGTTCTGTCATCAGAAATTCTCCAAATCAGTTTTTAGTTAATGGCATATCGCAGCTTCACAACCAAATTTTATACTCATTGATACTCGACAACAGCGGCGATCGCAGCTGCAATCATTTCCATAGTTTCAGCCGCACAATCTCCGATTTTACGGATACATCTTTGCACATCCATCCCACGCAATTGCAACACATCAACAGCCGAAACTTTCACTAAATTATTAATACTATCCGGTTCAATCTTGATGTGCCAAACATCACCATTAAAATATTCTTTCCAATCAGTTATCGGTGCAATCAACTTAATAGGAAGTTGACCAACTCCATCAGAACTTACCACTATAGCAGGTCGAATCTTTTTGATTTCTGCTCCCATTGTTGGGTCAAAATTAACCAGCCAAATTTCACCCCTTTTTGGAGCCACTAAATTATTCATCCATCAAATCCCATGTTTGTAATTCCTGCCATTCATTATCTTCCTGATAATGGGATAAAATTGCTTCACTTTGTTTTGCCAATAAGCGACGGCGTTCTTCTAGAGGTAATTTCATAAAAACACGGGCATCGTTTATATTATTAGGTTTTTTAGCTATTTCTGAACTCTCTATTAGCTGCTTTCTTAACAACTTATTGATGTACTCACTCCGGTTTCCTCCCGAATGCCGATCGAGAAGAACCAAAACTTCATCATCAAGATCGATCGTTACTTGTTTAGTCATTTTTATTCTAGCCGATCACTTCTAGAAATATTTTATCTTAAACTTTGGCTATTAGCGATCGCACATATTATGTAGAGCGTTGGCGTAGCCTGCCGTAGGCATATCGCTAATCACCAACCCATCAAAAACCTTATTTTTCCAATTTCTTAATCTGTTCCTCAATTAATTTCGGAACTTTTTCCCAATCTTCAGGAGTATTAGGACATGGATGCCATACATGGTCTTTAGAATCAGCTTCATAACGGTCAACAAGCTTGTAAAAAGCCTCATTGTCATCACGGTGAGCGAGTACATAAGCACGTAACTCAGCCTTACTCATTTTGTCAAAATCTGGGTTCATGTTATAAATCTCCATGTACCATTGCGAATAATTTTGATTTGAAGTTCTTCCCCTGCAAAGATGAAAATTGAGCCATCCCGCTCATCCAAACGTAATATTTCGATCGAGCGGTAAAAATTAGTCAAAGCTTGACATAGCCTAATGCAGGTTAAACCTTGTTCTGTAGTTGGAAGAATATCCGCTCCTTTTTTTTATATTTTACAGCTTGATTACAACTATATCTTAAACTTTGGTGATTAGCGATCGCACTCCCCCCGCAAACATGAATGCTTGTCTATCTTTCAGTAGTCAAACCTTGGCATATCCTAATTAATTTAACCCCCTGTAAGTTAAACTAAATACATTCCCCAGCTAAATTGAATTAATTAAATGGCTTTTGATAACGCTTGTAAATACCTATCAGAAACCTACCCCAGAGAATTCGCCACTTGGATATTAGGAGAAACCCCCACATCAGTGGAAATCCTCAAAACCGAATTAAGCATTGAACCAATTCGCGCCGATCATCTCACCTTTTTACGCACCACTAACCAGATATTGCATCTGGAATTCGAGGTAGAAGTCGAAGGAGAACCACCCTTACCCTTAAGAATGTTAGATTATTGGGTGCGACTTTACCGACGCTATCGCCTACCAGTCACCCAGGCAATTATCCTGCTCAAACCATCACCCGCAGCTACCAAATTAAAAGATACTTTTCGCCTCGGAGATACCCGACATCGTTACCAAATAATCCGCATTTGGCAGCAAGATCCCGAACCCTTATTACAAAATTCCGCCCTCTTACCCTTAGCAACCTTATGCCGCACAGAAACTCCCTCAGAGCTACTTACTCAAGTCTCCCAGCAATTAGCTAAAATTGAAACAGTCAACGAAAGGGGGATGCTAACAGCTATCAGTAGTATTTTAGCAGGTTTGCGTTTTGAAAAAAACTTGATTAATCAACTATTTCGCGAGGACATTATGAGAGAATCAGTCATTTATCAAGAAATCCTCGAAAAAGGATTACAACAAGGATTACAACAAGGATTACAACAAGGTTTAAAAAGCTCTATTTTAGAGGCACTGTCAGATCGTTTCACTTCAGTTTCCCCAGAGGTAATTCAGAGATTAGAAGGATTAACAATTGAGGAATTAAAGCGGTTAAACCGTCAAGCTTGGACTTGTGAAACTTTGGCTGAATTTATCTCACAGTTACCTGCTTAAAAAGGACATAAAATCCTGTTTTAAGTCCCCCTTGGTAAGGGGGATTTAGGGGGATCTCTGTTTTCAAATCACAAGATTTTTAAGTTTCCCTTGCTAAGGGGGATTTAGGGGGATCTCTGTTTTCAAATCACAAGATTTTTAAGTCCCCCTTGGTAAGGGGGATTTAGGGGGATCTCTATTTTAAGTCCCCCTTGGTAAGGGGGATTTAGGGGGATCTCCATTTTCAAATCACATGATCTGGTTCCAATACACAAGGATGATTTGGATCGCCAGTTTCTATTTGCAGAGTTGTATGTTCAATGCCAAAATGATCGTGAATTTCATGACAAGTTTGGGATAAAAAAGCATCGCCGGGATGTCCATCAGGCATTACCAAATGAGCAGTTAGTGCCGTTTCTGTAGTACTCATTGCCCAAATATGTAAATCATGAACTTGACTAACTCCGGGACGTTCTCTTAAATAAGTTAACACAGCCAACGGTTCAATTCCTGCGGGTACAGCATCGATCGCTAAATTAAAAGAATCTCTCAACAATTCCCAAGTTCCGACAATAATCACCCCACTAATTATCAAACTCATTGTCGGATCTAACCACAGCCAGCCAGTAAACACAATCACAATTCCCGCTAACACCACACCCACTGATACCAACGCATCAGCTGCCATGTGCAGAAAAGCCGCCCGAATATTTAAATCCGTCTTTCGTCCAGACAAAAACATTAAAGCCGTTATCGTATTAATTACAATACCTACCGCTGCGACAGCAATAATTATTCCTCCCGCTACAGGTTTAGGATGGATAAAACGCCCAATTGCTTCCCAAGAAATTGCGCCTACAGCTATTAGTAAAAAGATCGCATTTAACAAAGCCGCTAATATAGAAGAACGTCGCCAACCATAAGTATAACGGTGTGATGGCTTACGCTGAGAAAGAATAGTCGCAACCCAAGCTAATACTAAACCTAATACATCGCTTAAATTATGCCCAGCATCAGCAAGTAAAGCCACTGAATGAGCCAAGAAACCATAAATAGCTTCAATAAACACGAAGCCGATATTAAGAATTAAACCAATTGTAAAAGCTCGACTGTAATTAGTTAAACCATGAGTATGTTCATGATGATGATGTTGGTGGTTATGATCTTGTCCCATCACTATATCTCTTACAGAAAATCCCTACTATAAACAATTAGCCTGATAAAAAGAGGCGTGAATATTCACGCCCCTAGACTATCTTAATTAGTGGAAAATGAACTTACAATTTCGTGCCACATTCTGGGCAGAAATGGTTAGTTGAAACATTCTTCGCACCGCAATGATGGCAGTAAATTAACTCAGCGGCTTGATCGGTTTTCGGACGTTCCGGCAAACCGAGCATCTGTGCATTGCTCTTACCAGGAGCAACCATTGGATAGCAGTTTTCATCGCGTTTGACATGAACTTCTAGCAACACAGAACCTTTGTGTGCTAACATTTCGGCGATCGCATCCTTCAACTCTTCCCGTTTGCGAACCACAATCCCCTTCATGCCGTAAGCTTCCGCCAACTTCACGATGTCAGGCATTCCCGATTCCATATTCGATGCCGAATAATGCCCTTCATAGAAAGTTTCTTGCCACTGGCGCACCATACCTTGCCAACCGTTATTAATAATCACGGTTTTGATATCGATACCATACTGCGAGATCGTTCCCAACTCCTGAATATTCATTTGGATGCTGGCATCTCCAGCAATACAAATTACTTGTTCATCACCTAGCGCCACTTTAGCACCCATAGCCGCAGGCATTCCAAAACCCATTGTGCCTAAACCAGCGCTGGAAATCCACTTCCGGGGGGCATTTTTCAAGAATTGCGCCGCCCACATTTGGTGTTGACCAACATCAGTGGTATAGCAAACATCAGGAGCTTGTTTC
The DNA here is from genome assembly GCF_041929345.1 of Floridaenema aerugineum BLCC-F46. Taxonomy (NCBI): domain Bacteria; kingdom Bacillati; phylum Cyanobacteriota; class Cyanophyceae; order Aerosakkonematales; family Aerosakkonemataceae; genus Floridanema; species Floridanema aerugineum. The sequence goes on along the minus strand of NZ_JBHFNQ010000143.1, from coordinate 15,853 downwards.
CACAATTCTACAACCACTTCTTGCGGAGACAGCACATCAGGATAGTGAGGCACTACCAAAGGATACTCATGTTGCCAGCGATTAACTCGTTCCAACCATTCCTTAGTTTGATCGAGATTTCCACAAACGCCTGTTTCATGACAACGGCGCAGCAACTCCATCAAAACTTGGCGCACATCACCAACAATGGGCACGTCGGGAGCACGACATTTACCAACTTCTGCGGGGTCAATGTCGATATGAATCACTTTCGCACGGGAGGCAAATTCATCTAATTTACCTGTTACCCGGTCATCAAAACGCGCACCGACAGCGATTAACAAGTCGCATTCTGTAACGGCAAAGTTAGCATAAGCGGTGCCGTGCATTCCCAACATTCCCAATGCCAAGGGGTGATTTTCATCAAAAGCACCCTTACCCATCAAGGTAGTAGTGACTGGGATTTGGAAACATTCAGCTAATTCTTTGATTTCGGAATGGGCGCTCGCTGCGATCGCACCACCACCCACATATAATAGTGGTCGATGCGCTTCCCGAATTAAATTAATTGCTTGGTTAATTTGCCGAGGATTACCTTTAAATGTAGGGCGATAACCGTGCAATTTCACCGAACCCGGTTCTACTGGCACATAATCAAATTCTTCTAATCCTACATCTTTAGGCACATCAATTAAAACTGGCCCCGGACGACCTGTGCTGGCGATGTGGAATGCTTCTGCCACGATTCTCGCCATGTCTCTTGGGTCGCGGACTACATAAGAATGTTTAACAATTGGTAGAGTAATTCCATAAATATCAATTTCTTGGAAGGCATCGGTACCAATTGCAGCGCGTGGTACTTGTCCGGTAATGACTACGATCGGAATTGAGTCCATATAAGCTGTCCCAATCCCAGTTACTAGGTTAGTCGCTCCCGGCCCTGAAGTACCGAAGCATACACCCACTTTACCAGTTGCCCGCGCATAACCATCAGCAGCATGAGCCGCACCCTGTTCATGTCTGACCAAGAAATGCTTGATATCGCCTGCTGCTTCTGCACGATAGACTTCATCATAAATCGGCAGAATTGCCCCACCTGGATAACCGAAAATATGCTTTACGCCATGACGCTTGAGACTATCGAGCAAAGCAAATGCACCTGTGGCGCGTATGGCATGAGGGGCTGAGTTTTCCTCTCCACCACTGGATTCTTTGGAAGTTACGGTTTGAGTAGACACGGGATTTCATACCTCACTATAGACGACAAATAAATTGCTGGAGAAATTTGTATCTAATAATACTTTATGTTTAGCTCTCCTGATTCCTGTTCCTACATACAATTTTTATACGGATTTCTTTAGGCAAAACTAAACATACCCATCTTTTTAATATTTCTAAAATCGCTCGGGGGAAATAAAACAGGATTATAGCTGAAGCAAATGCCTAAAATACTTACCAGCAAAGCCATTTAGAAAAAATTGTCCGCTTTGCTTGTGAATATGTATCATGCTGCCACAACAATTTCTGAGTTCTCTACACTTTTTACATCTAATTTGCGGAACTTTACCTTACATGAAATTGTATCTAAAACTTTTACGTTTTGTATCTGTCTAACAACATAGTTAAAAATTGGGCGGCTGTGGTCCGCCTTTTCTGTTCTGACTTGTCTATCGAGTAACCGACAACTGTTTGGGGTTGTCGCCAAAGTTCCAAATGTTCCACTGATGGTGCAGCATAGAAGCTATCCTCGCCACTCCCTAGTAAAGCCGAACTCCAATGGGTAAAGTAGTCATGGCTAAGTCGATGAATGGGAAAGCTACCTGTTAAAGGTACACCCCAACCATCTAAGGCAATGAAAGCTGTGACTTTACCTCCTAAGAGTTGCCATCCCCAAGCTGCGCCTATTGCTCCCACAACTCCAGCGCTGAAGCTAATCATTGCGATCGGTGAAGATAAAGAATGATTTTCACACATAAAGTGCAAAATATGCCCCGATGAATAAGCTGGGTAATCTTGAATTGGAAAAATCAAGATATTTCCCGGTTTTTGCTGATTTTTTACTTTTAATTCCGCCAGAAAGCTCTCTGTTAATGTTGGTTCGTGAATCCCCGGACAAATAATTAAGCTCATCAGTTGTCAAGAAAATAACTTTATTAATTACAAAATTTAACTAAAATCTCTTTTCATGTATCTAGCTCTAAGTTGCTGGTTACTAGTATGGTGAGGGTTGGGAATTGGTAGTAGGTAGTAGGAATCCCAACTACCCACTACCCACTACGAACCTTAATATCAAGAAAACTTTGTTAGACAATCAGATTTACTTTGGTAAAATCAAGCAGATAAAGGAATATTAAGCAATCGGGAATAAATTAATTTTTCTTACTTTTTTATAATTTATTTAAAAAAACCAAAAATATTCTTAAAAGTATTAAATTATTCTTTTATTTGCCAAATCTATTGATCCTTTTTGCTAAATTATAGTTACTTAACCTGATTTGCATAAATTTGATGATTACTAACAACTAAAGTCGATCGCTTAAATTAGCATCTAACTAATATCACTAGATAGCTATAAAAATTAGCAATTGAATAGTAATTGTCATAATGATTTCAGTAATGAATACAAAAAATTAATTAGTCGATGCCAAAAGCAAGTTTTTATTTTGCTTTTAGTTCGGACTTTTTAATTTACTAACTTTAATAGTTAATAACACCCGTATAAATCACATGGAACACAACCAAAATGCCCAATCAAAAGAACTGCAATTATTAGAAGAAATTGCCATGAAATCTGGTGAATTAAACCAACAGCTATCAATAAGAGAAACTTTAGTTACCAAGCCAGAAGTTGAACCGACGTTGCTGCCAGCGAAAAGCCAACTAGAAACGCAACTGGCTCATACTATCCTAGAGTTGCGACAAGCTTATCAGGAAATTCAACTTCAAATTATTGAGAATGAGCGTACCCAAAAACTTGTCCAAGAGCAAGCAGAACTGCTAGATTTAGTTGATAATGCCATTCTGATTCGAGACTTAAATAACATAATTAGCTTTTGGAATCAGGGTGCAGAAAAAATGTATGGTTTCTCCAAACATGAAGCAATAGCCAAACCTTATAATACTCTGCTAAAAACCCAATTTCCTAGACCTTTGTCAGAAATAGAAGCTAAAGTTTGCCAAAAAGGATACTGGGAAGGAGAATTAATCCATACCAAATCTGACGGTACACAAATAGCAGTTTACAGCCGTTGGGTATTGAAAAGAGATGGGAAAAATCAACCCAATAAAATTATTGAAATAAATCAAGATGTGACAATTATTAAAGGTACTGAAGAAGCGTTATTTGCGGCTGGCGTGAGATTGGCAGGAATTTTAGACAGAGCGAAAGATGCGATTATTTCTCTAGATGAAAAGGGGGAAATTACTTTATTTAATCAAGGTGCAGAGAATATTTTTGGCTACAGGGCAGAGGAAGTTTTACGCCAGCCAATTGAATTCTTAGTTTCCTTTGGTTCATTAGAAAATCCTCAGTCAAATAATGAAATTGACTATGTTAATATGTTCCATAAAATCTTGATAGGAAATTATAAAATTTTCGGGCGACACAAAAATGGTAGAGAATTTCCTATAGAAGCTTCGGCTTCTCAATTAGAATTTATAACAGGCAAAGTATTAACCCTGATTTTACGGGATATTACTGAGCGTTTGCACACAGAAGAAACTTTGCAGGAAACTAATGAAAGACTAACTCGCTGGGTAAGAGAACTGTCAGCCCGTAATCAAGAGATTGTTCTCTTAGGTGAAATGAGTAATATCTTGCAAGCTTGTTTAACAACTGAAGAAGCTTATCACAATATTGCTCAATTAATTAAGCCGTTGTTTCCTAATATGTCAGGAGCAGTATTTGTGATGAGCAACTCCAAACAATTAGTTTCTGCTGTTGCTAGTTGGGGCGATGCTAACGCCACTACTGAGATGATATTTACACCTAATGAATGTTGGGGATTGCGACGTGGACGATCGCATTTACAGGAATCTTCTCGTACTATGATTAACTGCAAACATAGGCACCATGATTTACCAACTGTTGAATCTCTTTGTGTACCCATGATGGCACAAGGAGAAGCTTTAGGAGTTTTATATTTAAGTGCAACTGAAACCGGAGCTTTTACCCAGTCTAAACGAGAATTAGCGATTACTGTAGCAGAACAAATTGCTTTAGCCTTGGCTAACTTAAAATTACACGAAGCTTTACAGCAACAAAGTATTCGCGATTCCCTCACAGGTTTGTTTAATCGGCGTTATTTGGAAGAATCCCTAGAACGAGAAGTTAGTCGTGCCGAACGCAAGCAACAAACTGTGGGCATTATTATGTTAGATATCGATCACTTTAAACGATTTAATGATACTTTTGGTCATGATGCAGGAGATACAGTACTCCGAGAATTAGGAATTTTTCTTAAGAAAAATATTCGGGGATCGGATATCGCTTGTCGCTTTGGCGGAGAGGAATTACTGATAATTTTGCCGGAAGCTGATTTAAGCGTTACCCTACAAAGAGCCGAACAAATTCGCGAAGGAATTAAGCATTTAAATTTACACAGCCGTAATCAACAATTAGGCACTATTACTCTATCTTTAGGTGTAGGAATTTTCCCCCAACATGGCATAACAGGTGACATGGTAATTCAAGCAGCTGACATAGCTTTGTATCAAGCTAAGGCGCAGGGGCGCGATCGCGTAATTGTCGCCAGTTAATTTGCCGCAATCATCGCCAGAGTGAAAAATAAATCTGATTCAAAAGTGACAAAACTACCTTTTTGAATAAACCTGACAATTAATTGTTCAACTATACTTCATTTGTCTAAAATCTAATTTTTACTCTAAAATTTCTTAGTCTCCACTATCTGTTTTGAGTAAAAACTAAGGTGCGATTAGTCAATTAATCAAACCTAAAGTAGATGACGAATCCTGTAAGTCAATAATAGTGAGGTGATTCATGAGCAACATTTGGCTGAATCTACAAAATTGGTGGAATTCACTTCTGGCGTTTGTGAAATCCTCAGCGATATTTAGTCCAATCACTAATCCAGTTGCAGTTTTCCTGATCATAATGGGGATTATGTTAATTGCTCCGTTGTTATTTGAGCGATTCAAACTACCGGGAATTGTTGGTTTAATTTTAGCTGGAGTAATTGTCGGGCCACATGGACTTAATCTTTTGCAACGAGATAGCACGATCGTTTTATTGGGAACAGTAGGATTATTATTTCTGATGTTTATGGCTGGATTAGAAACTAGCCTTGACGATTTGAAACTTAATGCTAAAAATGCGATCGTTTTTGGCTTAGCCACCTTTGCCGTACCAATGGTATTAGGTACGGGGGCTATGTTGCTATTAGGATATGGTTTTTTAGCTTCAATATTAGTTGCCTCTTGTTTTGCTTCCCATACACTTTTAGCATTACCAGTGGTGACAAAACAGGGTATTATGCGATCGCAAGCCGTAACCTTAACATTAGGCGGAACTTTAATTACTAATGTCTTAGCACTGCTTGTTCTCGCCATTGTCGTCAAAGCACATCAAGGAAGTCTCACCCTCAGCTTTTGGTTATTCTTAATTCCTTCACTCGCCCTCTATACCTTTGCAACTTTATGGGGACTTCCTATTATTGGGCGATGGTTTTTCCGGCGTTTTGGACATGATGAAGGAGCCGAATTTACCTTTGTAATTGCGGCATTATTTGTGGTATCTTATGCTGCCCAATTAATTGAAATTGAGCCAATTATCGGCGCATTTTTAGCCGGAATTGCTATCACTCAACTAATTCCCCAACTCAGTCCTTTAATGAATCGAATTCAGTTTATTGGCAATACTTTATTTGTGCCATTTTTTCTGATTTCGGTAGGAATGTTGATTAATCCCGCAATTCTGTTTAAACAACCTCAATCTTTGTTAATAGCAGGAGTGATGATTTTGGCAGAAGTTATCAGCAAATTTGCCGCAGCTTGGCTACCAGGTAAAGTTTTTCGTTTGCCATTTCCTGATATTATGGTGATGTTTGGATTGTCAGTAGCTCAAGCAGCATCTACCTTAGCAGCAATTACAGTAGCTTACAACATTAAACTAGTCGATCAAGCTACAGTTAATGGAATTATTGCTATGATTCTAGTTACTTGTATTGCTTCTCCTTGGATTACCGATCGCTGGGGTAGCAAAATAAAAGTAGAAGCTCTTAGTGCTACTAATAGTAGTAAAAAATCATTAGCAAATCGGATTTTAGTCCCTGTGGCTAACCCTAGCACTGAAGATAATTTACTACAACTTGCCCTAATTTTGGCAAAATCTAGCCAAGGAACCTTACTGCCTCTACATATTTTAACTGATAATCAAGGGCCAATTTCAGGCGAAGCAAAAGCTAGATCTAATCAACTTTTAATGGCAGCAGAAACTATTGCTCATGCAGCTGTTACCAAGGTTGAATCTATTAGTCGAGTTGATGATTCAGTTGATAAGGGAATTTTGCGAACATCGGAAGAACGTAATGCTAATTTAATTGTTTGTGGTTGGAAAGGTTACTCTACTACAAGAGAAAACTTTTTTGGTAGTGTAATTGATAAAGTGATTTATCGTGCTACTGTACCTGTCTTAGTTGCTCAGTTTATTCAACCGATTAAAAACATCGATCGCATAATTCTAATTTTCTCGGAAGGGCAAACATCAACCTCAACTTTTAAGCAAACAGTAACCCTAGCGCAAATACTATCAGTAGAACTGAAAGCATCTTTGGAGTTATTGCAAATAGGCATAAATTCTGAGCGTTCTTCTTTTAATATTGAAGCCTTAGCATTAAACCCCGATGTCAAAATTCAGCGAGTTAGTGAAAATGCTATAGGCACAGTTTCCCGAATGCTCAAACCTCATGATTTGTTACTCTTAAAAGCTAGACATAGTTCTGATATGTTTGGTTTTTCTAATTGGGTAGTTACCCCAGAAACGATCGCACGCAGTCAAGTAAATATCTCGCGAATCGTCGTTCATTTTCCTCTCAAATAATCAGGGAATTCACCCAGCGCGTGTCAAAACTAGCAACCTAAATTCCACCTTCATGCCTGCGATCGGTAAACTTTATATTTATCACAGCATCCTATCCTGGGGGAGGGGATGCTAACCTAGAGGAATGAGTGGCGCTTTGTAGGAATATGAGCCGCCGGAAAAGGCATCACCGAGAATCGCACTCTGGCTATTACATTATTTTCTAGAGGAATCCAACATGGTTGCTACCCCGGAAAAGCTGCACGCATCATCTCTACAGTCAAATGCCAACGATCGAGTTGCTGTATTACTGATGGGTTATGGTGAAGTCGAAAGCTACGAAGACTTCGCTAACTACAACGAACAAGCATTAAACTTACTTACTGCTAAGTTTGCTCCGGTACCAACCTGGATATATCCGCCGTTAGCAAAAATTCTGGCAATTTTCGATCGCCATGAGTGGGGACATCAACACGACCATTTTATTTCCCCCCACAACGCAATTTTTGAACAACAAAGAGCCGGGATTGAAAAGCATTTACAAGAAAAATGGGGCGACAAAATCAAAGTTTTTAAAGCTTTTAACTTTTGCGCTCCCTTTTTACCCGAACAAGTAATCGCGCAAATTAAAGAGGAAGGTTTTGATAAAATCCTGATTTATCCTTTGTTAGTTGTTGATTCTATCTTTACCAGTGGTATTGCTGTTGAGCAAGTTAACAAAGCTCTGGCAAAATTAACAGATGGCGAAGAACATTGGGTAAAAGGACAGCGTTACATTCCCTCTTTCTACAATGAGCCAGCTTACATTAATTTGATGGCTCAATTAGTAGAAGAAAAAATTGCTCAGGAGTTAGCAAATTCTTATTTGCCTTCGCAAATTGGCATTGTGTTAATGAATCATGGTTGTCCCCACAAAGCCAAAGGTTTCACTTCGGGAATTACTGAAAGTGAAGCACTTTATGAATTAGTGCGGGAAAAATTAATTAACCGCTATCCTTTAATTTCTGTGGGTTGGTTGAATCATGACACGCCGTTAATTGAATGGACACAACCGAATGCGACTGTAGCAGCGAAAAACTTAATTGACTTGGGTGCAAAGGCGATCGTCTTTATGCCCATTGGTTTTGCTACTGAAAACCACGAAACTCTACTGGATGTAGACCATATTATTCATAGTTTACAAAGTCAAAACTCAGAAGTTAACTATGTCCAAATGGCTTGCGTCAACGACAATCCAGAGTTTTTGCAAATGGCAGCAGAATGGGCAAATCCTCAAATTGAAGCTTTGTTATCTGAACAAGCTTTAGCAGTCAATTTGCATTCAGCTACCCATCATCATCACCACCACCACGATCATCATCATCACCATCATGATGATCATCACCACCACCATCATCACTAAAAATTCGTAGGGTGCGTTAGCGACAGCGTAACGCACCATCTCATCAAAAACCTCACGGGAGGAAAGGAAACCTGGTTTGAAACCAGGGGAGGAAAAACGACACGGTGGGATTTATCCCACAGTATCTCTTTGTTGACACTACATATCACCACATTTAGCAGAAATGGTGCGTTACGCTGTCGCTAACGCACCCTACATTTAAGGTACATTTACTCAGATCTTGCACCAGGGCTAAAAACCGGGTTTGGCGCAAATAGCTAAACCTGAAACCCTTGATTTTCCGTCAAGAAACCCGGTTTTTCCAGGCTGGTTGAGAATGGTGCTAGATCTGAGTTTAAGCGGCTTTTCTTAGTTTTTGGGTGTTTTGGACTAAGCTTTGGGCGAATTCGTCGAAGCGTTGCGAGAGTTTTTCATCGACAATTTTGCCATCTTTAGTAAACGCTTTCCAGGCTTGTCCGATCGCAATTTGTTCAGGAATCACCCAAGCATGAACCCATCGCATAATCACCCTTAAATCATTCAAGGCATTACTATTTGATTGACCACCCAGAACACTAATTAAACCTGTTACTTTGTCACTGAGTTGAGCGAAACTCATCAAGTCTAAAGCATTTTTGATCACACCACTAACACTGCCATGATATTCTGGTGTTGCTAATATTAAACCATCCGCTTGTTGCACTGCATTTCGCAACTTTTCCACATCGGGATAGTCTGGGTATTCATCCTCTCCATTACAAAAGGGTAAATTCATTTCCCGTAAGTCGAGAATTTCTACTTCTGCGCCTAAAGCTTCGATTCTTTGGGCGGCTAATAAAAGCGCTAACTGACTGTAGGAGTCTTCTCGCAAACTACCGCCAATGCCAACTATTTTCACCATACTATTCTTCCTTTTTTGTCAAGATGCTCTTCAATAAAAGCAACAATATTTAACTTTACTTAACTACTTCTGCTACTCTTTGCCATCTACCAGATGGTTTGTCTGGGAGTAAATCGTACTCATTACGACTACATATAAGATAGCAAGTTTAATTCGGGCTTGTCAACTTCACAGGGAAGCGCTTCTGGCTCAAAATAGAAAAGAAGTCAGTTAGCGATCGAGAAAATGGTGCCAGCCGATATTTCTTTTGGGCTAAAATCTGAAAGCATCTTGAGGTGGAGACGATTTTTGCAATCGGAAGGAACTGACTTTGCTGCTGTGACATGGACTTTGCCGGGATTCGATCGAAGAAATCCATGATAATAAACAATTCTGTGCTGGCAGATTTGCTGCAAGAACTACCCGATTTGCGGCCTCAAATGTACTTCAAGTCTTCCTTGACGGCACTTTCGCACGCAATGGAGGACCAAGTTTTGGCGAGTTCAGACGCACCTTTAATAATTGCGAGTTTTCAGCAAGAACGCTTTTACCGTCAGGAAGCGCACCGTTATCAGAAAATTGCGCTAAAAAGCGATCAAATCTACGTACTAGCGGCACCAGAAACTAGTTTTACTAGTGGTTACGATAAGTACGAGATGGTAGCTTTTGACCCAGAGGACAGCTTAACGCAGGAATGGCATTTGGTAGTGATTGGACAGCAGTACGCCAGCTGTCTGATCTGTCAGGAATGCCCTGCGGCAACATTGCCGGAATCTGAGGAAAAATTAATAGATATAGATACTTCTCGCAGATTTGAAGGGATTTGGACATTCGATCGCCAAGTGACGAAAAAAGCTGCGGAGTTATTACTGAAGAGAATTTTAGCTTACCGACCGGAGTTAAAAAGTAAAATTAAGCGGGCACAGAAACAGTTTTTACAGGTAAAAATAGCGGAACAAAAGATCAATGAAGTAGCTGAATATCCCATTTCTAATCCCGATCCTTTCGTGCAGCGTTTAGTTACCTATCTGCAAGCAGGTCAATATAAATTATTGAAAGCTTATAAGTCAATTACTGTACAGGAACGGAAAGAACGCTTAGTCAATTCAATTACAGCGGCAATTCGGCAATCACTGAACACTCATGAAATTCTTTCAAAAGCTGCCGAAGAGTTAGGACAAGCAATGCAGGTTTGTCGATGTTTGATTTACCGCTGTAAACAGACAGATAAATTTGCCACAAATCACCATGAATTTTTGAGTCATGGAGTTTGTTCGTTAGCGGGAGAAAATTGGCCCTTACAAGATAATCCTTTGTTTCGGGAAGTAGTAACGAAGCAGGAACGAGTTTATGTAGCAAACACGCAGACAGATGGGCGGGTGCAAAATTCGTTAGTGTTGCAAAATTTGGTGCAACGCTTTGGGATTATTTCTTGGTTGTTAGTGCCAGTATTGGATAAAGGTAGATTGCTGGGGATGGTGGAGTTACACCATTGCGGAACGGTACCGCACGAGTGGGAAGAAGAGGCGCTAGAGTTAACAGAAGCGATCGCATCTCAACTGGGAGTTGCCTTAATTCAAGCCGAAGCTTACGCTAACCTAGAAGACCTCAACGAACAACTAGAAGCATTAGAACGCACGCGCAGCAACCTGATTGCCATTACCGGACATGAACTGAGAACTCCATTATCTACCATTCAAGTTTGCCTGGAAAGTTTAGCCAGCGAACCAGATATGCCTCCCGAACTGCGGCAGGTAATGTTGAACACAGCATTATCTGACGGCGAAAGAATGCGGAAACTGATTCAAGACTTTCTCACCCTTTCCCAACTAGAAAGCGGTCGAGTAGAATGGCATCCCGAAGCCTTACAAGTCCAAGAATGCGTAGACTTAGCCCTCAGCAGTACGAGAGTGCGAAGTACCAAGGAAGAATTACCACAAATCACCGCCCAAGTATCGGCTGAATTGCCCTTGGTGCAAGCAGATGGGGAATGGTTAGTGGAGGTACTCAATAAACTGCTAGATAACGCCTGTAAATTTACCTCTCCCCAAGGAGAAGTGACAATTCAAGCCAAAACTAACGGCAATCAAATGCTGGAAGTGACAGTAGCGGATACGGGAAGAGGGATTGAACCAAATAGATTGGAGAGAGTGTTCGATCGCTTTTACCAAGAAGAAGGCGCATTACGGCGCACCACAGGCGGTACAGGTTTAGGACTAGCAATTTGCCGTCAAATAGTGAACGCTTGGGGCGGTAAAATTTGGGCTGAATCTGCTGGCAAGGATCGAGGTAGTCAGTTTCATTTTACAGTGCCGATCGCAGAATCAAATTAGGGGGACTGGGGACTGGGACAGTTTTGAGTTTTGAGTTTTGAGTTTTGAGTTTTGAAGTTTTCTTGCCCCTGTGCCCCTGTGCCCCTCTGCCCCTAGAACCCCCACTCCCAAACAAAACCCTAAAGAACTGTTACAGTTCGTATCGGAGTAGCAATACTAGACCTAAGTGAGTGATAGGATTCCCTAAAACGTTCAGAAAGGAACCTATGACAGAAGAGCTTAAAGGACAAGCACCTCTGTTCGGTGGCAGCACTGGCGGCTTACTGAGCAAAGCAGAAACCGAAGAAAAGTACGCTATCACTTGGACTAGCCCCAAGGAACAGGTATTTGAAATGCCGACTGGTGGCGCTGCTGTAATGCGTGAAGGCGATAACTTGCTATACTTAGCCCGCAAGGAACAATGTATCGCTTTGGGCGGTCAGCAACTCCGCGCTAAATTTAAAATCAACAACTACAAGATTTACCGCGTTTTCCCCAACGGCGAAATCGAATACTTGCATCCTGCGGATGGCGTATTCCCTGAAAAGGTGAATGCAGGTCGTCCATACAACGGGAAGAAAGACCGCAGTATCGGTCAAAATCCTGAACCTGCAAAACTGAAATTTAGCGGTGTAACTCCTTACAACGCCTAGTTAAGCAAAACTGTTTTAGGAAAAGGTGCCGCAGGACAACCGGAAACCTCCAGGTTTTAAATCTGGTAAATGTTTGGGAATTAGGTTAACAAACCTCAAAAACCAAGAATCTCGCAGAATTTATCTGTGGGGAATGTCCAAAATAAATTGGCAATAGTCCATTACCCTTAAATTACTCAAGTCTCGGAGGGGGCATTCTTTCCGAGGCTTGAGTTATTAGCGTTATTTGTCATTGGTCATTGGTCATTTGTGGTTAAGAAAAAAAAGTTAGGGAATGGGAAATTAATAATTAGCTTGGGGTTGAGTATAATTGCGTTAAGGGTATGCTCTCTGCAAGTGTTAGCCCAATCAGCTTCGGAAAGATACCCGACAAATACAGAATTAGTGAAATTGCGGGAAAAGTTGCGATCGCAAATTCGGAAGCTAGAAAGTGAGAATGAATTCCAAGATTCGCGCACTTCACCTGATAAACAACGTCACGCTTCTTTTGTTTCAGCATGGGCAAAAATCGATCCAATTGTGGCACCTTTCTTGGGATATTGGTTAGCATATCAGGAAAGTTTGCTAATCTATCCCTCAAATACTAAAGGTCGTGTTTGTATAATTTATGAGGGAGAGGGATTAGGATTCAATGAATTATATTTCGGCAATGTAGTTAATGGAGAAATCCGCACCGACGAAAAAGAAACTATTATTAAAGAGGGAAATTATTTAGGAGTAGCTAGTGTCAGAAATAATAAACCGGATATCTTTGTCACACCTCCTTATATGAATCCGAGCATTACTCTATTAATGAGTGAATTTATGAATAGAGCTAGCATGAATCGACCAGATATAGCAGAAATGGTACAAAAATTTAAAGCTTCCGGTTGTCGAGATGGTTTACCATCCAAAAGGTAAAATTGTAGAGTTCTTCAAAAGTTATGATATTTCCAGATTTTCAACAGTTTTCCGAATTAGCTAAACAAGGAAATTTTGTCCCAGTTTATCAAGAATGGGTCGCTGATTTAGATACTCCGGTTTCAGCTTGGTATCGCGTTTGTGCAGGACAAACTTATAATTTTTTGTTGGAATCTGTAGAAGGTGGCGAAAAAATTGGACGCTATAGTTTGTTAGGTTGCGATCCTTTGTGGATTTTGGAGGCTAGGGGAGAAAAAACTACCCAAACTTATAGAGATGGGACAAGTGTAGTTTTTGAAGGCGATCCTTTTCAAGCTTTAACTTATTGTTTAAAACAAGTTCGTCCGGTAAAATTACCTCAGCTACCTCCGGGAATTGGCGGCTTGTTTGGTTTTTGGGGATATGAGTTAATTAAGTGGATTGAACCTCGGGTTCCAGTTCATGCTGCGTCGGAGTCAGATTTGCCTGATGGGTTGTTTATGCAGGTGGATAATCTGTTAATTTTCGATCAGGTGAAACGGAAGATTTGGGCGATCGCATACGCCGATTTACGAGATGCTGATGTAAATTTAGAAAGTGCTTATCAACAGGCTTGCGATCGCGTTTCCCAACTAGTCAATAAGTTACAATCTCCCCTATCCCAGCAAAGCACTTTAATTGCTTGGAAACCTCCGGGAAATGGCGCGGGAGAAATTAGCTATACTAGCAATATTTCCCAAGAAGATTTCTGCGCCAATGTGCAAAAAGCCAAGGATTACATTAAAGCGGGAGATATTTTCCAAGTAGTACTTTCCCAGCGATTAACGGCGGAATATACAGGCGATCCTTTTGCACTTTATCGGTCTTTAAGGTTAATTAATCCTTCGCCTTATATGGCTTATTTTAACTTTGGCGATTGGCAAATTATTGGGTCGAGTCCTGAAGTTATGGTGAAGGCGGAACTTGACGCAGAAGGTGAGTTGGTGGCAACTTTAAGACCGATTGCGGGAACGAGAAAACGGGGGAAAACTGTTGCGGAAGATGTGGCTTTGGGGGAAGAGTTATTGCAAGATCCCAAGGAAGTCGCCGAGCACGTTATGTTAGTTGATTTGGGAAGGAATGATTTGGGTAGGGTTTGTAGAAGTGGTACGGTTACTGTTGATGAGTTGATGGTAATTGAGCGTTATTCTCATGTGATGCACATCGTTAGTAATGTGATTGGAAAGTTGGGGAATAATAAGACGGCTTGGGATTTGTTGAAGGCTTGTTTTCCGGCGGGAACTGTTAGTGGTGCGCCGAAAATTCGCGCTATGGAAATTATTTATGAGTTGGAAGGTTGTCGTCGGGGGCCTTATTCTGGGGTTTATGGTTATTATGATTTTGAGGGACAATTGAATAGTGCGATCGCAATCAGAACTATGGTTGTTCGTAGTGAGGGAAATGGTAAGCATTCGGTTTCTGTTCAAGCTGGTGCGGGTTTAGTTGCTGATTCTGTCCCGGAAAAGGAATATGAGGAAACTTTGAATAAGGCGCGGGGTTTGTTGGAGGCCATTCGTTGTTTGCGTTAGGTTTTTTTTGAACCGCAAAGGACGCAAAGGACGCAAAGAGAAGAGGAAGAAAAAAGGAGGATTTGGAGAGTTTTAATTAGGTTATTTGTTTTCTGCAATATCTTTTTTTTTGAACCGCAAAGAACGCAAAGGACGCAAAGAGAAGAGGAAGAAAGAGAGGGTGTGATGTTGCAGTTTTATATTGTTGATGTGTTTGCTGAGGAAAGGTACGCTGGTAATCAGTTGGCTGTTTTTACTGGTGATGGGGTGGCGCGTCTTTCTGATGGGGAAATGCAGCAGATTGCTAAGGAAATGAATTTTTCGGAAACTACTTTTATTACTTCTAATGAGGCGATAAATGGTGGTTACAATGTGCGGATTTTTACGCCGGGACAGGAGTTACCTTTTGCTGGTCATCCGACTTTGGGAACTGCTTTTATTTTACAGCAGGAAATCATTAAAAGTTTGGTGGAAAGGGTGGTTTTAAATTTAAAGGTGGGACAAATTCCGGTGACGTTAAATTATGCGGGTGAGGCGGTGGAATGGTTGTGGATGCAGCAGAAAACTCCTACTTTTGGTCAGGGTTTTTCGCCAAGTCAACTTGCACCTGTGTTGAATTTAGAAGTTGAGGAAATTGATTCTCGGTATCCGATCGAAGAAGTTTCCACAGGTGTACCTTTTATTATTGTACCTTTGAAAAATCACGCTGCTTTGAAACGAATTAAGGTCAATAAAGATAAGTATTTCGAGTTTGTGAATAAGGCAAACGCCAAAGCAATTTTAGTCTTTTGTCCTGAAACAAATAAGCCGGAAAATGATTTAAGTGTGCGAATGTTTGCTGATTATTTGGGTGTACCAGAAGACCCCGCAACGGGTAGCGCCAATGGTTGTTTAGCTGGGTATTTAGTAGAGTATAATTATTTTGGTGAAAAACCAGTTGACGTAAGAGTTGAACAAGGTTATGAAATTGGTAGACCTTCTTTACTACTACTGAAATCACAAAGAAGCGCCACAGGAATTGAAGTATTTGTCGGCGGAAAATCCATTATGATAGCCAAAGGAGAATTCGTCTAAACAAACTATAAGTAGGTGTAAATAAATAAAGTGATAATAGTTATTTATGGATGGGGCGGGCAGGATGCCCACCCCACAAGAAAGCTATAACTCTTGTGGGGTGGGCATCCTG